>CANRAM010000001.1 GCA_947628605.1 uncultured Clostridia bacterium
TTTCCATTGAAATTTCATACAAATTAAAATATTTATGATAAAAATTATCTAATGATAATCTATTCATAAATTTTTTAGTTCTAGTATTTTCATCTACTGCATATTCGCTCATATTTGCCGATTTTGATTGTGAATTTAATATCTGTAGTTTTCCATCATCAATTCTATATAATTGTTTTGGAATAAATACTTGTGTTCCACTATCAATAGGCAAATAAATACCTTTAAACGATTCTTTTTCTTTTCCAGATAACTTAATAAATACAGTCATATCATTATTATTTTTTACAGTTTTAACTTCTGTCTTTTGTATATCATCTTGTACTTTCTCTGGCTTTTTTTCTAATTCTTCTTTCGTTTCTTTCATAATATTTTCTAGTGTTAATCCTAGAATATTTTTATTATTATTGAAAACGAGTAAAGTCTTGTATTTATCATTATTTACAAATTGTCTAGTCATTGCAGATTTCATATTATCTGGATATGCTAAACCATATCTTACTGCTTCCATAACATTTTCATTTTTAAATCTACTAACTGCTTGTTCTTTTAGTGATTCAACATAAGTTTTAGGAAATAATTTCTCAAATTGCGAAGTATTATTAGCAATAAATAAATCCTCAAACTCATCTGGATTGTTTTCAATATACTCTTTTATGCTAGTTTCAAAACTTTCTGCATATTGCTTTAAAACAATATCTTTTTGTTCTACAGATAATTTTATATTTACAACTTTACCTTCTTGATCAAAACTTTTTACATTGTTTAGTAGATTTTCTAGTATAAAAATTTTATCATTCTTAAATTTTATATAATCATCAGAGGTATAGATATATTCATTGACATATCTTGAAATATCTATTGTATTTTCTCCATCTTTTAAATAATTTTCATTATTTAAAGTTCCTTCAATCACTTCTTGACTAATTGCATTTGTTTCAAGATATTTTTGTAATATTCTATCTTGATGATTGATAGCATACTTTTTTAAATGATCCATTATATAGTAATAGAAGAATAATCCTTTATATCTTTCAACTCTGGATTCTTGTTTTACTTCTTTTGGCATAATAATATCTTCAACCTCCTCACCTTTAAAATTAGTTTTATTTGTTACATATTCTTTAAAACGAAGAATATCTTTTGTATCTTTAATTAAACCATCTCTTTGCATCTTTTTATAAATATTATAGATATTATCAACATTTAATTCTTTATCTTGTAAATACTGATTTTCAAGTAAAAAAATAAAGGCAGATATTTTTGTTTTATAAACATCTTCCTTTTTTACATTTGCAATTTGTAAATCTCCGAAGTCTTTGTATTTACCTTCTAATTTTGATATATCTAATACATTTACTTCTAATCCTTCATTTAATAACTCTGGTATAACTCTAATCATAGCATTTTTACCAGCATCATCATTATCAAGCGAAAGAGTAATTTCACACTTTAATTTCTTTAGTAATTCAATTTGTTCTTTAGTTAATGCAGTTCCCATTATTCCTACAGTATTTGCAAATCCCATTGCATTGCTACTTATAACATCCATATATCCCTCAACTACTATCATTTCATAATCTCTAGCAAAAGATTTTGCTTTATGATAATTAAATAGTAATTCACTTTTATTGAATAAAGAAGTTGCCATAGTGTTAATATATTTAGGCTTTGCATCTCCTAATACTCTTGCTCCAAATCCAACAGGATTTCCATATTGGTCGAATATAGGAATCATTATTCTGTGGCTAAATATATCAATATAATCATTTTTAGATTCTTTTGTAATACCTACCTCTATCAAATCTTTCATATTGTATTTTGATAATAAATTATTCGTTATATTATCATAAGTAGGATTGAAGCCAATATGAAAATTATTGATTATTTGTTCCGATAAATTTCTGCTTTTAAGATAATCGAGAGTTATCTCTCCATCTATATTTTTAGTTTTTAAATTATTCTCGCAAATAGTAATTGCATCTTTTAGAATGTTGGATAATGTCTTTTGTTTCTTTTGTTCTTCGGTTAGAGGCATATTATTGTTTTGTGAAAGTACAATATTTAAATGCTGTATATCTATTGCTTTTTGCATAGCTTCTACTGTGCTTATTGTATTATGATTTACTTCTGTTTCATATTTTTGGATAAATGATATAGCATTTCCTCCAGAGCCACAAGCAAAACATTTTGCAATACCTTTGTCAGCGTTTACCATCATAGATGGATGCGTATCATTATGAAAAGGGCAAGTACATTTATTTCTAGTAACCTTTAATCCATAGTATTCAAGAATATTTACTATATTAGAACTTGATAATATCTCATCATAAGCACTCATATATCTATTTCTTCCTTATGTTCTTCTTTATTGTCTTGTTTTATTTCTTGTGTATCTTTTATCAAACTTAATATATATTCATCATCAAATTCTCTTATTAAATTTGGATATTCCAAATAATTTTCCTTCTCTTTGTTACCATCATAATATTGTTCTTCATAATCATCATAGCTTTCTCCAATTCTTGAATATCTATAAGAATACTCATTTTCGCCTAAATAGTTTAACCCCTCCATTATGGCATCAACTTCATCATAACTATTTTCATACCATTTAAGACTATTCCAGCCAAAATATATTTGACTTTTTCCCTCTTGTTTTATATCACATTCCTCTAAAAGATTATAATCTTCATTATGTTCTTCTAAATATTTTTTTACAAATTCTTTTAACTTTTCGTAACCTTCTTTACTTGTTACAATTCTAATATCTGATCTATATCCCATTTTCATTACCTCCATTATCAATTTGTTTTAACAATTTAATTGTTTCTTTATCATTAAATTCACAAGTCATTGAAGGCATTGGAATATCCTTATATTCATCTTCTAATAGAGTATTATCGTATAATTTAATATAATTCCTATCTATAATGCAAACTCTATGTGTTATATTTTTGTTTATAATAACAGTTAAGAGATTTTTTAGAAGTCTAAAATATTTAGGATTATCCCACTTAAAAAAATATATATCATTGATGTATTTGCAAGTAGTATCATTTACTATATTTTTTGTTAATTTCTTATTATTATGAGATCGTAAAAAACTCATAATTTCTTCATATCCTTTTTTAGTTGTTATAATTCTGACTTGTTGTTGCATAATCATATCTCCATTTCCAATAAATTTTTAATTTCTTTTTCTATTTGTGAATCATCTCTATTACTTATAAACAATAAAAAACAATCCTTTTTCTTTGGATTGTATATTGTAAGAAGTATTTTTGTATGTTTTCTTAATAACTCAACAAATTCTGCTAATTCCTTTGTTGTATAGTTATCTTTAAGTTTAAAATCTACATATTTTATTATATTGAATGATTTTGTATATCTTCCTGCAACTGTAAATGCCTCTCTTGTTATCATTGCGTTTTTATCTATTTGCTCAAAATATAAATCATCATATAATAAATAGTAAGCTCCTTCTTTTGCTTTGTCAGACACTAATGCCCTAAAATCTTCAAAATTGTAAATTATATTGCTTTCTATCATAGTTTCCCTCTTTTCTCACAAATGAAAAAAGAGTGGGAGTTTCACCCACTCAAATTATTTTTCATTGTGTTTTTTTCTTAATAGCATAATTCCACCAACTATTCCCATTAAAGAAATTACTGCTAAACTTCCTAATAAGAAGTAATTTGTTTCATTTCCTGTTTGAATTTTTGGAAGTAAAGAGTTGTAATATTCAAAACTATAAATACCATCTTTTTCTTCCAATGATACACCATCAGCAAATACACCTTTGTCATTTATTTCTACTTTAACAACTTGGTCTGATAGTTTATATCCTAAAGGTGCTTTAATTTCTTTAATATAGTAAGTTCCATATCTTAACTCATCAAATAATGCAGTACCTTCAAATTCATTTGCTCCTGCTTCTTTAATAAGTTTAGTACATTCTTCATCTTCATAAATTCCGAAAACAAATTTATTTGATTTAATGTGTTCTTTTGTGTCTTTATCTAATTTCTCAACTCTAACAGATTTTAATATAGGCATATCTTTTATTTCTACTAATTGATTTTCTTTATCAAAAGATACCTCAAATTCAATAGATTCTGCAACTTCATATCCGTATGGAGCAGTTTTTTCAGTTAATGTATATTTCTTGCCTTCTTCTAATCCAGTAATATGATGAGGCTCTTTAGTTGAAGTCCATTTATCAATAACATTTCCATCTTCATCTGTAACAACTAATTCAGCTCCTTCAAGTTCCTCACCATTCGTTAGATCTGTTTTTGTTACATCTACGACTTTATCAATCATAACTTCGTGTTGCGTTTCTTTATCTGTAGTTACTGTAAATTCAACATCAGTTGCTTTTACATATCCATTCGGAGTAATTTCCTCGTGAAGTATATAAGTTTCTCCTTCAACTAAATTTTTGATTTTGTGTGCTTCTTTACTAGAAGTCCACTCATCAATAATGTTTCCTTCTTTATCAAACACTTGGATCTTTGCTCCTTCAACTTCATTTCCACCAACATCGACTTTACTCATTTCAACAACTTTATCAATCATTTTTTCGTGTTGTGTTTCTTTATCTAATGTTACTGTAAATTCAACATCAGTTGCTTTTACATATCCATCTGGAGTAATTTCTTCGTGAAGTGTATATGTTTCACCTTCTACTAAATTGTTGATTATATGTGGCTCTTTACTAGATACCCATTCATCTATAAGATTATTGTCTTTATCGAATACTTGAATTTTTGCTCCTTCTATTTCATCTCCACCAATGTCAACTTTACTCATTTCAACAATCTTGTCTATCATCACTTCGTGTTGTGTTTCTTTATCTGTAGTTACTGTAAATTCAACATCAGTTGCTAGAACATAACCCTCTGGAGCAGTTTCTTCGTGTAAAATGTAGGTATTTCCCTCTTTTAAATTATTGATTTTATGTGCTTCTTTACTAGAAGTCCATTCATCTACTAGATTTCCATTTTTATCAAACACTTGCATTTTAGCACCTTCAACTTCATCTCCTGCAATATTCTTTTTAGACATCTCAACAATTTTGTCAATCATTTCTTCGTGTTGAGTTCCTTTATCTAATGTTACTTCAAATTCAATATCTGTTGCAAGAACATATCCATCTGGAGCAGCTTCCTCGTGTAAAGTATATTTTTCTCCTTCAACTAAATTTTTGATTTTGTGTGCTTCTTTTCCAGAAATCCACTCATCTACTAGATTGTTATCTTTATCAAATACTTGCATTTTAGCACCTTCAACTTCATCTCCTGCAACATTCTTTTTAGTCATATCCACTACTTTGTCAATCATTGTTACTTTTTGGATTTCTTTCGTATTTTCAACTTTGAACTCTATATTAGTAGCTTTAACAAAACCTTCTGGAGCAATTTCTTCTCTTAATACATAGGATTTTCCTGCAACTAACCCTTCTGTTTTATGCGTTTTACTTGTTGAAGTCCAAGAATCAACTACTTTTCCATCTTTATCAAGAACTGTTAATTTTGCTCCTTCAAGTTCTTTTTCTCCAGTAATATCAGTTTTTGAAAAATCAACAAGAGTTGTATCATTTTCAATATCTTTTGTTACTGTATATACTTTTGTTACATCATCTTTTTTGATGAATTCTACATCATAAATTGTGTCATTTAATACCAATCCATCAATTACTTTAACTTCTTGTAATTCATATTTCCCCATTGGTAATTTTTCAACTTTTAAATTTCCATTTTTATCAAGATTATATGTTTTAACTTCTTGGCCCTTTTTATAAATAACACTTCCATCTGCATAATCAATGATGTTTTCTTTTGCAGTAAGTTTAAATTGAATACCACTTAAATCAGATGTATCAACTAAACTCGTATCTGCATCTTCTCTTAATGCGATTGATTTATCTATAATTAAAGTTCCTGTAGGTTGCTCATTTTTAACAACAACCTCTTTTATAAAGTCGCCATCTTGGTCTATATCGTAATTTCTTATCCCTTCAACTTTGAAAGCAACTGGGTTATCAAGTTGTAAAAATCCTTCTGGAATTTTTATTTCAGTAATTTCATAAGTTCCAACTTCCAATCTTAATGGAGTTATTACAGAGCCTATTGGATCGCCCTCTTTATTGTTATAACTGTTAGATGGTACAACTATATTTTTTGCATTAGTTGTAAAAGAGTTGTAAGTTGTGCTACCAATTTTTTGTGTTACAACTTCACCTCTTTTGTAAAGTATTTTGTTTGTTGCTCTGTCATATATATCTTTTGTTGCTTTAATCTGGAATGTAGCATTATTTAATGATACTATTTTTCCAGATGTTTTATCTTTCTTAATAAGCTTAATATAAGTTTCTAATTGTTCGTTGTTTACAACAATATCTTTTACTTTCTTTGCTACATCTTGAATCTCTGATTCATCATCTGTAATAGAAAAAGTAAAATCTGTTGCACTTTCGTAATCTTTTGGAGTTGTTGTTTCTTTTACAATAAAAGTTCCATAAGGTAAAACATTTTGTGTATAAGCATCTCCGTTTTCATCTGTTTCTATTGCTTCATAAGTTGGAGCAATAACTTGTGCTTCTGCAACTCTTTTGCTATCAACTGTTACTGCATTTCCATACTCATCAATGCCACTCCATACTTCTGCGTATGTGTAGCCTTTATCATAAGCTCTTTGTACTGCACTATTTAATTTTATAGTAAATACTGCACCTGCTAATCCAGGTGTTTCTCCAGAATTAACATCAATTCCACTTTTAAAAATATGAATTCTCATTTCTTTTACTTTATCTGTGCTATTGGCATTTCCAGTAATTATTTTTGTATATTGATCTTTATATTTTAAGTTTACTTCATATTCTTTTTTATCAATTAAATATCCTATTGGTGGATTTTCTTCTTTTACAATGTATTTTCCAAGTGGTAATTCTGTAATGTCTTGACAAACTCCTTTTTCATCTGTATTTCGTGTTGCAACTAAATCTCCTTTTGAATACCATTTCTTTGATTTAGCAACATTATAAATATCTTCTTTTGCATATACTTTATATACTGCATTTTTTAGAGTTGCATCTCCCTGTGCAATAGAGCCTGTCTTACTATCTCTTTTGATTATAGATATTGTTCCTCTAGGTTCCTCATCAACAACTCCTTTAATTTGTATTTCAATTACTGGGGTTGTATCATTTTTATAAACTAAATTTGCAGTATATTTATTTTCATTTAGTAAATATCCATTTGGTGCTTGAATTTCCTTAACATTATATTTTCCTAAAGGTAAGTTATCAATTTGTGCTATACCAGTTCCAGATGCAGTTGTTATTGTTGCTACTTCTTGCCCTTTAGTATAGAATGTTTTACTTCCTGCTTTATTTGTAATTTTTTCTGCTGCAGTTACTTTAAATACAGCTCCACCTATCTTATCGTTATTTTCACTAACTTTGTATAAAACGATTTTTCCAGTTGGCTCTGTATCTTTTACACCTTCGATTTTTAATTCAACAACTGGAGTATTTTGGTTTTTATATACTAAATTAGCAGTATATGTGTTTTGATTTAGTAAATATCCTTCTGGAGCAGAAATTTCTTTTACATAGTATTTTCCAAGTGGAAGATTATCAATTTGTGCTACACCTGTTCCAGATGCAGTTGTTATTGTTGCTACTTCTTGTCCTTCATTATAAAATGTTTTGCTTCCTGCTTTATTTGTAATTCTTTCTGCTGCAGTTACTCTAAATACTGCACCACCAATTTTGTCATTATTTTCGCTAACTTTATAAACAAGTATTTTTCCAGTTGGCTCTGTATTTGGTACTGTTTGTTTGCTTGTTTGATTTGGAGTTATTTCTACTTGATATGTTTGAGTATTTAGTAAATATCCTGTAGGTGCTGTTTTTTCCTTAATATAATAAGTTCCTCTTTTTAGTTTTTCTACAACAATTTTTCCATTTGTAACAGTTACATCTTGATTATAGTTATTTGGACCTGTAATATTAAATACAGAGCCATCAATTAAGTTATCCTCTGTGTCTAATTTTGTTAGTTCTAATCTTCCTGTTAAGTTTATCTTTAAACTCATTGCCATAGGTACTGGATCGTTATAATGTAAAGCCATTAACTGATTCTGTACTCCATTTCTAAATGAGAAATACACAGTAGTATCTTGATCTTTTGATTCTTCTTTAACTAATCCCCAACTTTGAAATGTATTATCAGAAATGTTTAAGTTTTCGACTTCACAATTTTCTGATACTGTTATTGTTAATGTATTTTCTCCTTTGTTATGTTGAAATCTTACATTATCTTTTGAATTATCAATACTTGAATAATCTGCTAATACTCCATTTGTATCAGTTAGCACTTTAGTTTCTCCTGCTTCTATCGTAACAGTAGTAGCATCAAAACTAGGTCTTTTTTGCATATTGTTAATTTGATTATTTATGTCATTTTTAAAATTTATATATCTATTTTGAATATTTGAATCAATAAATGTTGCATTAGATTGTCCTAGAGTTTCCCATATATATTGTTGTGTAAATACATAACTTAATCTAACTTCGTAAGCCCAAGAATCATCTAAAATACCTCCATCTACTACATAGCCTCCATTTGCTTTATACCATCCAAAATATGCAATTTTACAAGCCTGTTTTACTCTACTATCAGTTGGTGTATAATATTGTCCATCATATATAGTTCCTGTTTCAAATGGTACTCCGTGTTCTGCACAGAATACTGTGTATTTTTCTCCAGTTTTGTTATTTATTAACCTTCTAATTAAAACACCATTTCCACTATTACTGCTATCTGTTGTAAATATTTTTGAGCCATATTGTCCTCCTGCCCATTGTCCACTACCAGATGCTGCAAAAACTGGACTAATGTTAGTTAATACAGTAATTAAAAGTAATAATATTGCAACTACTTTTTTATTTAAAATTAAATTCTTAATACTTTTCACTTTAAAAATCTCCTTTTCTTAAAATTTTATAAAAAAATAGAGGACACTAAATCCCCTTAATAAAATATAACTCTCATCCCCAAATAAACGCCTTCATTGTCCTTTATAGGAACACACTCGCCACTAAAATCGTAGGATTTTAAATAGTCTTGTGCTACTTGTGTTACATTATCCATTGTGTACCCATCTGTAAATAAAAAGTCCTTATTTTTAGGTTTTTCCTTTGTGTTTTTCTCGTTATTGTTACTTGATGAAGTTGTAACTTGTGTTTTACTTTTTTCTAGTGTTTCTTGTTGTTCTATTTCTTCCTTTGTATCTGACTTTATTTCTTCTGTTTGTTCCTCTACTTTATTTTGATTTTCTACATTGCTTTCAACTTTATTGTTTTCAATATTAGAAACATTTTCTTCCTTTGCGATATTTTCATTGATAATATTTGTTTCATTTTCTTCTTGAATATAGTTATCTATATTATTTGAAGATTGTTTGTGTTTAGTATTAAATCCATAAAAAGCAACACCTACTACTATGAGGATTATTATAAAGATAATTAGTAATATCTTCTTTCTTTTTGAATCCTTTAAATAAAGCTCTAATATTTTTTCATCTTGCTCATTCATTCTTTTTTACCTCTGGAGAATGTGCTAAATCATTATATTTTTTCTCTAATTTTTCATAATCCTTTTTTAAAGTAGTATAATTTTTTATTTCAATATCAATATTATCAATATTCTTTTGTATATTCGATTGTTCAGTTATCAATTTAGATTTTTCTACATTTAATTTTTCAAGTTTTCTTAACACTTTTTTTATCATAATTTCCTCCCATAAAAAAAGAGCCAAGAACTTAATCTTGACCTTTATATAGTTTCATTTTATCTGTAATAAAAGTTTATAGTCCATTTACCACAATACATACAATCCCAGACTTCATATCCAGAAGGGCAGTTTTTATAATAAGTATCATTGTCTATCTTATTATTCTCCCATTGTTCTCCCCAATATTTCGTTTGTTGATTATAGTATGCTATAGCATCACTCTTTGAATTAAACCATTTTCCAGAATTTCCAATACCTAAAGAATGATTATTATTGTTTGTGCATCTTTCAACTTTTGGCTCTGTTTTAGTTTCTTCTTGTTTAGTATTTTTACTACTTGATGATTGAGAAGTTGATGATGTAGATTTCTGCGTTGTAGTTTTTGTAGTATTTGGAGCAGTTGTACTCTTTGTTACATTTTCTTTCTTTTGTGAACTTGGATTATTATTTGATGAACTGCTTGTTATTTGAGTAGATACTTGTGTAGTTGTTTGAGAAGTTTCTTTAGTTTTGGATATTTCTTGATTTTCATTACCTGTTTCTGTTATTGTGTTCTCTATATTTTGTTCAACCAAATTATTTTTCACATCATTTGATACTGTGTTTGTATCATCTATAATCGAATCGACTATATTTTCTTTCATAGAACTTTCATCTTCATTTTTGGCTTGACTATTATTCTTATATGAAATAAAGTATAAACTTCCTATAATTCCAATAGCAACTAATATTAAAATTATTATTATAAAAAGGATTCTCTTTTTCATAACAGACACCTCCTAATATAATAATAACGTGCTTTTTTTAATTTGTCAGCACTTTTTTATAATTTTTTCTAAATAGGGATAATATTAGCAATAATATAATATCTCTGATCTGTTGGTCTTGTTTTTGCATTTATGTAAGAACAAGTAGATAACTTTACTATTTTATTGATATTATCATTATTTTCGATATGAAATTTACTAACTTTTTCATAATATTTGATTTTTTCATTAAAATCTAACGACTTAATATTATTATTTTCAGTTGTAATTCCTATTGAATATACACTAAAAACTGTTGCTTCATAGTCGCAGTCTGGAGTATATATTTTAAATTTAAGATGAGAATACAAAAAATCTTCATTCCAGTAATTACTTAAATTTGAAAACATAGTTCCAGTTCTCATATTATGCCCATATACAATAGTTTCTGCATCTTCAAAAGGCATTGTATTAGTTGTGAATATTGAGCCATTGCTATTATATTTCTTGTCAAATGAGTGTTTTAAATAATATATATCCTTATCTTTTAGAATTGGATAATTTATATTTGTACCCTCAATTTCAATCCAAGCAATTATATCTTCATTGATTGATTGTAGATGCTCCCAATCTATACACCTTTTTTGTGTTTCTTCATTTATTTCAATGGATTCTTCAATCAAGTTCTCTGTAGATTCATTGCTTTCATTTAATTCTTTCATATCTTTTAACCAATAATAAATACTTATAGAAAACACTACAATAGATGTAAGAATTAGTGCTATACCAAATAACTTCTTACATTTCATATTCTTTTTCCTTTTCATCTTGCATCTTTTTTTGTGTCTGTAAAACTAATTCATCATAAGTATTATCTTCCTCAAACCATAATGAAACAGATTCTTCCATTGCTCGCCCATTCAAATATCTTTCGTACGATTTTTCACCTTCATCAATACTGTAACTTTCCATATCTAATTCTTCTTGTTGTTCTTTTAGAGCTTCTAATTGTTCTCTATAATACTTTAATGCGTTATCTTTATTGAAGAATGTTGTTACAATTACTGTATGATCTGATTCATCAATATCAATACTTGTAAAAATTACTCTATAAATTTGCATAGAAAACGCTCCTTTCTGTTAGTATTTTGATATTGTTTACTTATGGATATGGCATAAGAATCACCTCCTTCACTTTTTATTAAATTTCTATTTCACTATTATTTGGCATAAAAAAAGAAGGTGTTTCTACTTCCTTCGTTAATTCGTTTTCTATACTCTTATAATAATAGTTAATAAAATTTTCTATTTGATTTTCTGTGCCTCTATATTCATTTTCTCGATTTTTACATTCATTGTAAAGTTGTATCAATTTATCTCTACTTACTTTATTAGTTAAATGAAATAATCTATTCTTTACAATTAAAGTAATAGTGTATGTTATATTCTTAATTCGGTCGAGATTCTCTTTTGAAATGTTTTCTATCACTTCTTTAGGATAATACATATCATATCTTTTTAAAGCAACAATTATTTCATTATATTCAACATTTATAAATTCTTCTGGAATTTCTTTTTCTTTGTCTTTATCTATTATATAATTAAATAATCTATCTATCTTATTATTACTTATATTATTATCTATTATATTATTATATTGTCCTTTTTGGGACATACTCTCTGTCCTATCTATCGCATAGGGGTATGTCCTATTTATCGTATAGGGTGTATCATTAGGATAAATTCTTCGTTGTATAATTTCTCCCTTATCATTTTTGATTATATCTAAACATACAAAGCCTAATGCTTTTAAATGTGATACCCATTTTGAAATAGTATGAGGTTGAGCATTTAATAATCTTCCTAGATAATTATTAGAAGCATAACAATATCCTTCTTTATTTGATAATACTGTTATTACTGCATATAGTAATTTTTCATTAGCTTTAATCTTTTCATTAAATAAAATTGTTGCTGGAATGATTGCGTAATATCCAATTTTGTTTTCATCATTCATCGTATGGATCACTTCTCTTTCCAGCAAGTATTATTGCATATAAGATTAGTGATATGTTTGCTCCAACAATTACTCCTAATAAAAATTTTATCATTCTTACACCTCCTCATAAATTACTTCATTTTTATCAAAATAAATATAACTTATTGGCTCATTATATCTTTTTGCATCTTCATCTACTTTAACTCCATCGTGAAGTTCTAAAACTCTTTTCTTATTTTTTATATATTTAAAGACTTCCTCTTTTCCATATATAAATTTCAATATAAATGGAACATAATTATATGAAGTTCTTGCTCTTGCAACATTTTGTTCAACTTCTGATATAGATTTATCTTTTAATTCAACATATATTGCAATATCTAAATCTCCAACTTTTTCTTTAGTTGAATTTATATATGAGCCAAATAAAACTGCTTTTGTAATTCTATAAATAAATTTTTCATTTTCATTTGCTTCTTTAATTCTTTTTACCACATTTTCTAATGCTCTTTTTGCAGTTTCTCTTGAATATGTTGTTTCAGTTTTATGTGGTTTTTCTAATTTTAGTTTTTGCATTTTTATTCTCCCTTCAAAAAAAATAAAGCTATCTCTTTTGAAATAGCTTTTACATATTAAATTAAAAATGTCTTTTATAAATTTACTGCAAATTGTTCAAATCGATCAACAGCATCATTTTTCATTTGAGAAGTAACTCTTACATATATCTCATAAGTTGTCCTTATTGTACTGTGTCCTAATCTTTTTGAAACTGCTTTTATATCTGCTCCTGCTTCAATTAGTCTTGTTGCGTGTGTATCTCTAAAATCGTGAAATCTGCACGGAATTCCTAATTCATAATGAATTACTTTAAATGGATATTTACAAGTATCAGTTCCTTCAAAAACTCCATTTTTCTTCAAAAAAATCAAATTGGCTTCTGGTAATGCAACTTCAATTTCTGCATAAGCATTTATTATTTTTATCTCTTTCTTTTTAGTATATGGATTTTCAACTTCCTTTGCATAATGTTTCATATATGAATCTCCATATTCTTCTTTGTTTTTCTCTTGTTCCTCTTTATATTCTTTTAAAGCATTTAATAAGGTATCTCCAATATCAATAGTCCTATAACTACTTGGAGTTTTACAAGTTCCAAAATACCAAACTGTTGTTGCATTACCGCTTATATGTCTATTTTTAGTTCCTCCTTTTTGATTTTTCTTTAAAATGTTTCTATCTACTCTTAATGTTTTATTTTCAAAATCAATATCTTCCCAAGTTAATCCAAATACTTCTGAAACACGAAGTCCAGTATAATAAGCAGTTAAAAAAGCATAATAAATTGCGTGATTGTTTTTAAACCTATTTAAAATCATTTCAACTTCTTCTTTTGTAAAAATATGAGCGGGATCTTCATCTGGAATATCATATTTAGGAAGTCTAACTTTTAATGCTGGATTTTCCTTAACAAATCCTACAACATCTGTTGCATAAGAGAATGATGTTTTCAATACCTTTAATATATTTTTTAAAAAGTTCTTTGAAAATCCCTTTTCTACATATATATTATTAACAAATTCTTGTAGCGTAGATGTTGTTATTTGTGATAATCTATAAAAACCTAATTTTGGTTTAACGTGATTCTTAATAATATTTTTATATGCTTCGATTGTATGATACTTCAAATTTATTTCACAATGCTCTTTCATCCAGTAGTCCAGATAATCTGAATAAGATATTGTACTTGGCTTAAAACTGTGTCCTGTTTGCATATATTCATTATATGCTATCATACCAGCTTTTTCTGCTTCTGCCTTTGTTTTAAATCCAGATTTTGTAACTCTTTTCCTTTTGCCATTAATTGGTGCAATATCATATTGATATTGATAAACATTTCCTCTTTTCCTTACACTAACCATAATTCTTTTACCTCCAAAATTAATTTGGTAAATAAAAAACAAGCCAACACTTCTATATGTTGACTTTCAATTATAATCATTGTATTCAATTTGTCGCCAAGATTGTTGCCAAGGTAAAATGCAGTATTTTCAATGGTTTTAAAGGTTTGATATTCGTTTGGCAACAAATTGGCAACAATTTGTACTTTTTTAAAGATTTTTTTGTTTATACAAATCTCTATAACCCTTGATATTACTGATTTCTTCCACAGCAGTTTTTGTATTTCTTCCCACTTCCACATGGACAAGGGTCATTTCTTCCTATATCTGGTCCTTCTTTTACTACTGTTATTGGTTTTCTTGGTTGACCATCTACGTCATTTATGTTATCTAAAGATGCATTTGTAATTCTTGCTGTTTCTGTTCTTCTTATTTCTTGTTGCTTACTTATATTTAGAAGAATTCTTACAACATCATATTTTATAGAATATATCATATCGTCAAACATATCTGTTCCTTCTATTCTATATTGAACAACTGGGTCTTTTTGACCGTATGCACGTAAACCAATTCCGTCTTTTAATTCATCCATTGCATCTATATGGTCCATCCATTTTTGGTCTACAACTTTTAGCATAACAACTCTTTCTAGCTCTCTTAAATCTTGCTCTCCTATTTCTTTTTCTTTCTCTTCATATTTTTTCATTACTTTTTCTTCTAGTTCATCTTGTAATTTCTTTTCGTCAAATTTCTTGTCATTTAATGCATCAATATTTTGTAAGCCAAATAACATACGTATTTCTTCTTTTAATGCATCATAGTTAATTTCTTCCTCTTGTGAATATAAATTAACTGTTTGTTCTATAACACTATGCATCATATTTATAATGCTTTCTTTTAAGTTTTCTCCATCTAATACTTGTTTTCTTTGTGAATAAATCAATTGTCTTTGTGTATTCATTACATCATCATATTGTAAAACGTGTTTACGAATACTAAAGTTTTTGCTTTCTACTCTTTTTTGTGCTTTTTCTACTGCACTAGATATTAGTCTTGCTTCAATTGGCATATCCTCGTCTGCACCTAGTGTATTGTACATATTAGTAATCATATCCCCACCGAAAATTTTCATTAAGTCATCATCAAGACCAATATAGAACTTAGATTCACCAACATCTCCTTGACGACCACTACGACCACGTAATTGGTTATCAATTCTTCTTGATTCATGTCTTTCTGTACCAATAATTTTTAAACCACCTGCTGCAATTACTTTTTCTTTTTCTTCTTTAATTTCTTTTTCATATTTATTTACTAATTCTCTAAATTTCTTTCTATTTTGTAAAATTTCTTCATCTTGCGTTTCGTTAAATGCCATAGCTTCTTCAATTTGGTCTTCAGTGTATTTTTGTTTTCTCATTTCTTCTCTTGCAAGATATTCACTATTACCACCAAGCATAATATCTGTACCACGACCAGCCATATTTGTAGCAATTGTTACAGCTCCAAATTTACCTGCCTGTGCTATAATTTCTGCTTCTTGTTCGTGATATTTAGCATTTAATACTGAATGTTTTATTCCTTCTTGTTTTAAAATTTTACTTAACTTTTCAGATTTTTCAATAGATACTGTACCAACTAGCACTGGTTGACCTTTTTTATTGCTTTCTTTTACACTTTCTACAATTGCTTTATACTTAGCATTTTCATTTTTATAAATAACATCATTTTGGTCTTTTCTAACCATTGGTTTATTTGTTGGAATAGCTATAACATCTAAATTGTATATTTCTCTAAACTCTGATTCTTCTGTCATTGCTGTACCAGTCATTCCTGATAATTTTGTATACATTTTAAAATAGTTTTGGAATGTAATTGTTGCAAGAGTTTTAGATTCATCAGCAATTTTTACATTTTCTTTTGCTTCAATTGCTTGATGTAGACCATTATTATATCTTCTTCCATACATAATTCTTCCAGTAAATTCATCTACTATAAGAACCTCACCGTCTTTTACCATATAATCAATGTCTTTTTTCATAACTCCGTGTGCACGTAGTGCTTGATTTACGTGATGAACTATATCTGAATTTTCCAAATCGTTAAAATTATTTAAATGGAAAAATTCTTCTGCCTTTTTTATACCTTTTCCTGTAAGAGATGCAGATTTAGCTTTTAAGTCTACTATGTAATCATATTTTTCGTTGTCTTCTAATTGTGCTTCATCTTTTACATCTTCTTCTACAATTACTTTTACAGATAATTTTTTTACAAAATCATTTGCTTTTTTATATAAATCTGATGATTGGTTTGCGTGACCTGATATTATTAAAGGCGTACGTGCTTCATCTATAAGTATACTATCAATTTCATCCACAATTGCATAATTAAGTTCTCTTTGTACTGCTTGTTCTTTATATATAACCATATTATCTCTTAAATAATCAAATCCGAACTCGTTATTTGTACCATATGTTACATCAGCATTATATGCTTTTCTTTTTGCATCTGGGTCCATTCCAGAAATAGCAAGTCCTACTGTTAATCCTAAAAATTTGTAAAGTTTTCCCATCCATTCGCTATCACGTTTTGCTAGGTAGTCATTAACTGTAACAACGTGAACACCTTTTCCTGTTAATGCATTTAAATATACTGGAGCAGTTGCAACTAATGTTTTACCTTCACCAGTTTTCATTTCTGCAATTCTTCCTTGGTGTAAAATAATACCACCTATAATTTGAACATCAAATTGTCTCATTCCTAATACTCTTTTTGATGCTTCTCTTACAACTGCAAAAGCTTCTGGTAATATATCATCTAATGTTTTACCATTCTCTAATTCTTTTTTAAAATAATCTGTTTTTCCTCTTAATTCTTCATCTGATAATTTAGATATTTCTTCCTCTAATGCATTTACTTTATTAACTATTGGCATTACTCTTTTTACTTCTTTTTCACTATATGTCTTAAATAATCCCATTTTTAACTGCCTCCTAAAATTTATTTCTATAGTACTATATCACTAATTGCTACTTTACGCAAGGATTTAATGTAAATTTTATGAATATTTTCTAATATTTTTACATAAATTTTAATAATCCTTCAAAGAAAAGAGGTTTTTTATGTTTGTTTGTAATTTAAAGCTTAGCCCTAAACTAATTTTTAAAATATTTTTCGTTATTATTTTTTTGATAGTAATGATTGTTGCTGGTTGGTCTTTTTACAAAATATTTAATTATAATAATAATGCTTGTATGCCTAGTTCTGAAATTTCTAATATTTCTAGTGATAATTACACTAATATTTTAAAATCCGTGCACGAGAATTTGGATGATTATGTTGGTCAAAAAATTCATTTTTCTGGATATGTTTATAGAGTATATGATTTTAGCGAAAATCAATTTGTTCTAGCAAGAAATATGATAATTAGTTCTGATAAACAAACAGTAGTTGTTGGATTTTTATGTGAATACAAAAATGCAAGTGAATTTAAAGATAATACGTGGGTTGATATTACTGGTGAAATTGAAAAAGGAGATTATCACGGTAGCATTCCTGTAATAAAAATAACTCGGAATAAAAGCCTGCAATAAGCCTGAAAATGAATATGTACTTCCTCCTGATGATACATACATTCCAACTAGTGCATTGTTTTGATAGAAGGCAATATAGCCTTCTATCAAAATAATCTATCATTTTTTATGCAAAATATCTTTTTAATAATCCTTCAAATCCTCTTCCGTGACGAGCTTCATCTTTGCACATTTCGTGAACAGTATCGTGAATTGCATCATATCCTAATTCTTTAGCACGTGTAGCAAGTTCTTTCTTTCCTTTGCAAGCTCCACATTCTGCTTCAGCTCTAAGCATAACATTCTTCTTTGTATCTGGATATACAATTTCTCCTAATAATTCTGCAAATTTTGCTGCGTGTTCTGCTTCTTCAAAAGCGTATCTTTTAAATGCTTCAGCTATTTCTGGATATCCTTCTCTATCTGCTTGCCTGCTCATAGCAAGGTACATTCCAACTTCTGTACATTCTCCGATTGAAATTATCTTTTAATCCTTTAACAACTTCTTCATCTAATCCTTTTGCAACTCCTATAATATGTTCATCTGCATATTCTTTATTATTATCTTCCTTTAATTCAAATTGTTCTTTTCCAACACCACATTGTGGACACCTTTCAGGTGGTTCTTCTCCAAAGTGAACATATCCACATACTTTACATACATAAGTTTTCATCTTAAATTACCTCCTATTAATTTATTCTTTGTAAATTTTAATACATTTTAAAATATTTTGTCAATATTTTTCGTTTTTACTTTTCTTTTTTTATTTTTTGTGTTAAAATGTGTCTCGAAAAAACAAATGATTATTTTATTTAAGTTTGGGGGAATTTTTATGGAATTTAAAAAATGTGAACGTTGTGGCTCTTTCTTTATATCTAACAGTACAGTATGCGAAAACTGTACACCAAAGGATACATTGGAAAAATCTAAATTAAAAAATTATTTTGAAAGCGAAAATTATTCTAATACAATTAATTCAATTTCTGTAGATACAGGAATAAGTGAAAAAAATTTAAATAGATATTTAGAAAATGAAGAATTTTCTAAACTTTCTAATAAGTTACATATTAATTTATAAACAAAAAGGATTGTGATAAAAGTGCAAAATATAGACTTTAAAGCTGTTTCTATATATGATGTATTGAAACAACGAGATTTAATAAAACAAATTCCATTTGAAGATGAATTTCGAGAGATGGTTAAAAAGGAAAAAACGAAAGTATACTTGGGAATTGACCCAACTGCTGATAGCATACATATTGGGCATTTTATTCCTCTTATGATGATGTCTTATTTTCAAAAGTGTGGTCATACGCCAATTATATTAATTGGTGGTGGTACTGCTTTTATTGGTGACCCAAGCGGAAAAACTGATATGCGAAAGATGCTTTCTAAAGAAGATATTTCAAAAAATGTTGATAATATTATAAAGCAAGTAAGTAAGTTTATATCTTTTGAGGGAGAAAATCCTGCTATTATAGTTAATAATGGCGACTGGATTTTAGATTTAAATTATATGGATTTTATTCGTACATATGGCATTCATTTTAATGTAAATAGAATGCTTGATGCTGAATGTTTTAAACAACGTATGGAAAAAGGTCTTACATTTTTTGAATTAAATTATATGTTAATGCAAAGTTATGACTTTTTGCATTTGTTTGAAGAATATGGTTGTAAAGTTCAAATTGGTGGAGATGACCAGTGGTCTAATATGCTTGCTGGTGTGGATTTAATTAGAAAAATACATAAAAATGGTAGTTTTTGTGTAACTTGTCCTCTTTTGCTAAATTCTGAGGGTAAAAAAATGGGTAAAACTGTAAGTGGTGCTTTATGGCTAGATGCAAACAAAACTTCTCCATATGAGTTTTATCAATATTGGAGAAATATAGCAGATTCTGAAGTTTATGATGTATTGCGAATGCTTACTTATCTTCCTATGACCGAGGTAAAACGATTATCTAGTTTAAAGGATGAGAAAATTAATGAGGCTAAAGAAATTGCTGCTTTTGAAATTACAAAACTTATTCACGGAGAGGATGAAGCAAAAAAAGCCCAAGAATCTGCAAAGGCATTGTTTAATGGTTCTGGTTCTCTTGATAATATGCCTACTGTTCAATTGGATAGTGAAAATATTTCAATTTTAGATGCTATTATCTTAACAAAAATTGCTCCTTCTAAAGGTCAAGCTAGAACTCTTATTTTACAAGGTCGGTATTCATTTAAATGATGTAAAAATTGATGATGTAAATTATCAACTTTCTGCAAGTGATTTTTCTAATGGCTATGCTATTTTAAAAAAAGGTAAAAAAGTATTTTATAAATTAGAATTACGTTAAAATTAACCAAAGCAAGCGATGCAATGCATCGCTCGTTTTGGTTTAAAGGTTTACTGTTTCATCCACTCCGGAATTGGTGGCGTTTTTACAATCACCTTCTGTCCTTTCTTTAGTTTGGACTCATACCACGGGTTCATTTTTTTGAGTTTTTTTACCGTAGTCTTATACCTCTTGGCTATAGACGCCCATGAGTCGTTTTTCCTTACGGTGTATGAGCAATTAACAATTTTTATACTCATTTTTTTGTTCTTCAGGCTATAATAAATCGCCCAAAATTCACCGCTATCCGTTCTCATCTCCTCAACTGCATATCCTATTTCTTTTTTGTTATTTGCATGCAAACCCGTAACCTTTACAGTCCACGGTTTTCCTTGATGTTCACCAGCCACTTTATTGATTTGGCTGACAACTTGTCCAGCCTCTTCAAATCCTTCCGGAGTCCCGACTACTTCCACTTTCGCCATTACATCCATCCGGATGCTTACTAACATCACTACTACTGCCAAAATTGTTGTTAATTTAATCTTTTTCATATTCTTTTCTCCTTTATGATTTTTCTTCTATTTTTTGGTTTCGTACTAATGTATTTTTCCTCTCCTTTCTTTTTATTTGTATTGTAAAAAAACACAATACTACTTATACAAAAGTACCTACTATTATTTTACCACTTTATGTATATCTTTGTCAATTTTCAATTTTTTTGTTGTATTTTTATGTAAAATACAGTATAATTTATATAATACCTTTTGCAGTTTCCTCTTTTTGCACCATTGGAACAGTCAAAAAAAATTAGCGCAAGAGCGGAAGTGTTTTACACTTCCGCTCTTGTTTTTCATCACATCCACTTAACTCTAACCTTCATTCCTTCGACTAGCTCAAAACTTTGATAAAATACATTCATCATTTTAAGCTGGGTTTGCGTTAAGCCGTATTTTGATGCTATGGACGCCCATGTGTCGCCCGCTTGCACTGTGTAGGAGCAATTGGAAATTATTATGCTCCCGCCATAACAAGGAAAAATCCGCCACGTCTGATTAGCTCCCCGTTCCTTTTCCTTAATTGCATTCAACACTTCATTATATTCCTTAATCGGAACATAATTCAACTTTACTTGCCAGGTTTTGCCTTCATTTTGTTGCATTATCTTTTCAAGTTTTAGTATTACTTCATCTGTTTTTGCCGAAGTGTTAACTTGAATACCCAAAAAAAGAACTAAAATTGCTACAAATGTTAATGCTTTCGCTTTCATATTATTCTCCTTCTCTTGTTTATTTTTTACGTAGCGTGCCTTCCTTCTCCTTTCTTCCTTATTTGGTATCGTACAAAAACACATACAACACCTCTATACACAAGCACTATTATATTTTACCATTTTATGTCTATTTTGTCAATTTACAAATTTATTAAAAATTTGGCACATATTGTTCCTCATTTTTGCCTAATTCTTGTATATATCCATTTTTTAATTCTAATGAATACACATATTGCTCAATTTGTTTATATTCTTTTCCGTGTTAGTTTCCTATTTATTAGTGGGTCTAATTTTGCTTTATACGTTGGAAAATATTGTGCCATTACACTAACATACACATCTTCTGGCATATTTTCCTTAATCCAATGTAATACATTTTTTGAATTAAGTATATGATTTGGTAGTACTAAATGTCGTATAATAACTCCTTTTTCTATTATTCCTTTTTCGTTAAATACTACTCCACCTACTTGCTCATACATTTTCTTTATTGCTTTTGTTGCTACTTCAAAATAATTGTTTATTCCAGAATACTTTTTTGCAATTTCGTTTCTATAGTATTTTAGGTCTGGCAAATAAACATCTACATACCCTTTTAATAAATTTATTGTTTCTTCGTTTTCATATGAATTTGTATTATATATTATAGGTATATTTAGTCCTTTTTTCCTTGCTATATCTATTGCTTCAATAATATGATATACATAAGGTGTAGGACTTACTAAATTGATATTATTTGCCCCTATATTTTGTAATTCTATAAATTTATTTGCTAATTCTTCAATTTCAAGCTCTATTCCATTTTTTTCTTGACTAATTTTATAATTTTGACAATATATACAATTAAAATTACAATTAGAAAAAAATATTGCCCCTGAGCCATTTTCTTTACTAATACACGGCTCTTCGTAATAATGTAATGTTGCAAGAGCAACTTTTATTTTGTTTCCTACTCCACACTTTCCAATTTGCCCTTCTATTCTATTAATTTTACAATTATATGCACACAAATTACATTGCTTTAATTGTTCTATCACAATATCACACCTTTTATTTTACGTTTTTTACTGCATTTAAAACTGTTAAAAATGTTACACCAGTATCTGCAAAAACAGCTAACCACATTGGTAAATTTTGTATTGTTCCTAGTATTAATACAATAGCTTTTATTACTAGTGAAAATATAATATTAGCTTTTACTACTTTAATTGTTCTTTTTGCTGTTTTTATAATGTTTGGTAAATTTTCTAAATTATTTGATATAAGTATACTATCTGCTGTAACACTTGCTATATTACTACCTGCTCCCATTGCAATACCAAAATTGCTTTCTGCTAAAACTGGACTATCGTTAATTCCATCACCAACAAATATAACATACTGTTTTTCTTTCTTTAATTTTTGTATTTCTTCTTGTTTATTTTGTGGTAATAAGTTTGCTTTTACTTCACTAATATTTGCTTCATTTGCAATTATATTAGCACTTTCTAAATTATCTCCTGTAAGCATAATTGTCCTTTTTATTCCTACTTTTTTAAGTTTTTCCCCAATATTTTTACTACTATTTCTTAATTCCTCTGTTAAAGTAACATATGCCACTATATTACTATTAACAGCTAAGTATATTGCCCCTTTTTCAAGCTTTATATTTTGTAATTTTACATTGTATTTTTCTAATAGTTTCTTATTTCCAAATATTACCGTTTTTTGTTCTATTGTTCCGTATAGCCCATACCCTGCTATTTCTTTGTAGTTAATAACTTCTACTTCTGGTATATTATTTGCATAATTTGCAATTGCTGTAGAAATTGGATGGTTCGATAATTTTTCTAGGTTGTAAATATATTTTAATGCATCTTCTTTTGGAAAGTTTTCAAAGGTATTTATTTCTCTTATATTCATTTTTCCTGTAGTTAATGTTCCTGTTTTATCAAATGCTACAACACTTGCCTTAGATAAGCTTTCTATGTGCTTTGTTCCCTTTACTAGCATACCTTGTTTAGATATTTTTCCTATGCACGTAAAAAAAGCTAATGGTACTGATATTACTAAACTGCAAGGACAAGACGCTACTAAAAATATTAATGCACGCATAAACCACGTTTTATAATCTAAATATCCAAAAGTTGCTGGTAGTATTGCTATAATTATTGCAAAAATAATTACTGTTGGAGTATAAATTTTTGAAAATTTCGTAATGAATTTTTCTGTGTTCCCTTTGTTATTTGTTGCTTCATATACTAAATCTACAATTTGAGATGCTGTAGATTCTTTGCTATTTTTTAATACTCTACACGTTATTGCCCCTGTTAAATTTATACAGCCAGATAGTATTTGCGTTTTTTCTTCTACAAAAACTGGTTTACTTTCTCCCGTTATTGCTGATGTATCTATTTCGGAGTTGCCTTTTATTATTACAGCATCTACTGGAACTTTTTCTCCTGGTTTAACTAATATAATGTCATCTACATTAATTTTTTCTACATCTACTACTTCTATTTTATTGTCTTTTGTTACTAAATTAGCTGTATCTGCTTTTATTTCTACAATTTCTTTAATACTTTTATTAGATTTTTCTTCTGCTTTTTCTTCTAAAAATTCTCCTAATTTATATAGTATTATTACTAAGCAACTTTCTGTATATTCTCCTAAACAAAATGCAGAAATTATTGCTATTGTCATTAATGTATCTTCTTCAAAATTTAGTTTGAATATATTTTTTATGCCATTAAATAATAGCTCATATCCTGAAAGTAGTATAGCTATTATTGTTAAAATAAATTTTATGCTAGATAGGCTTGGTATAATGGATATAATAAAAAACAATATTGCAAATATATATAATATAATTTCTATTTTATTTTCTTTTTTTCCTTCACATTCTTCTTTTTCACAACACATAACTATTTTTCTCCTTCTAAAATATGTTCTAAGCTTAATGAAATTATTTTTTCAATATGTTCATCTTGTAAGCTATAAAATACTTGTTTTCCCTCTTTTCTATATTTAACAAGTTTTGCGTTTCGTAATAATTGTAGCTGATGTGATACTGTTGATTGATTTAAATTTAGTAGTTCACACAAGTCGCAAACGCATAATTCTGTGTTTAATATACTACAAATTATTCTAAGTCTTGTATTGTCTGCAAAAAGTTTAAACATATTAGATAATTCTTCAATTTGCTCAATGTTTAATTCCATTTTTTTTACTTTGCTTATGTTCTGGTAATGTGGGCAATTTTCTCCACAAATATATTCTTTATCGTCCATATTTCCTCCTTAATACAATATATGCACATATGTTCATTTATTGATATATCATATAAAATAAAAAATGTCAATGATTTTTTATATTTTTTCTACGCAAAAACGACTTGCATATCGCAAGTCGCTTTTGTTAGAGCCTTAAGCAATCCGAACTCCGTATTTCAAAAGTTCTTTCATTGCCTTTCGAGAGATTCTTTTCCCCTCTGCGTCTTTCCACTCGCCGTGTGCAAATTCATACACAGCTAATATCTTCATAGACGTCCGCACTACAAGGCAATCTCCAAAGTTGCCCATGTTTTTCTTCTGATACGCTACTTTCCCCATCGGCGTATTTATGATGTTTTTTCCTGCCATATATCGGCTCCTTTCTATAATGCTGAACAACATTGTTACAACTTTCATTGTATCACATTATGTTAATAATTGCAATACTTTTTCGTAATCTTTTTAACAAAAATTGTAAATATTTTTTCTTGTTTATTCGACATTTTTCTTTTGTTAGTAGTAGTTACTGTTTTTTGTTTATAGTATACCCTTTCTATTTTTTGTCTTTTACATAATTCCAAGAATCTTTGCACATATCTTCTATATCTTTTTTAGCAACCCAATCTAATTCATTTTTTGCTTTAGTAGCATCAGCATAACATTCAGCTATATCTCCGTGCTCTGCGTTCTACTATTTTGTATTTCACTTTTTGACCGAGTAGCTTTTTCAAATGAATTTACCATATCTAATACACTATAGCCTACGCCTGTTCCTAAGTTATATATATATAATCCTTTATTTTCTTTATTCAACTTTTGTAGTGCTTTTATATGGCCTTGTGCAAGGTCTTCTACGTGTATATAATCTCTTATGCCTGTTCCATCTTTTGTTGGATAATCGTCTCCAAATACAGATAATTCTTTTAATGTTCCATTAGCCACTCTTACTATGTATGGCATTAAATTATTTGGTATACCTCGTGGTTCTTCTCCTATTAAACCACTTTTATGTGCTCCTACTGGATTAAAATATCTTAGTATGCAAATGGCCCAAGTATTATCTGATTTATATAAATCTTTCAATATTTGCTCTATAAAATATTTGGATGTGCCATATGGATTAGTTGTTGCTCCAATTGGTTGTTCTTCTGTTATTGGCATAACTTTTGAATCTCCATATACTGTTGCAGATGAGCTAAATATAAACTTTTTCACATTATATTTTCTCATTGTATCTAATAATACTAGTGTACCTGAAACATTGTTTGTATAGTACTCTATTGGCTTTTCAATTGATTCTCCTACTGCTTTGTATCCTGCAAAATTAATTACTGCATCTATTTTATTTTCCTCGAATACTTTTTCTAATTTTATTTTATCTGAATAGTCTATTTCATAAAATTTAAAATCTTTTTTTGTAATTTCTTTTATTTTATCTAAAACCTTTCTATTGCTATTAGAGAAATTATCTATTATTATTACATCTTTTCCGTCTTCTAATAATTGCACTACTGTATGACTTCCTATATATCCTGCTCCTCCTGTAACAAGTATTCCCATAACATATCTCCTTTCAAATTAATCATTTTTTCAATTATATAGCATAACTATAAAAAAGTAAACAGTTTTATTTTGTTACATAATTATTACACTTTTTTTGCAATTTTATTTCTTTTTCTCTATTTTATGTAACCATTTTTGTTTACTCTTTTATTTTTTTGTCTAAAAAATAAAATGTGGATAATGTGGATAACTCTGTGCATAACTATTTTTAGGCACTTTCTGGACACAAGTTATTCACATTGTCTAGTAGTTAATTTTTCATATGTTCTTTTTCCATTTATTGTAAAATTTTATGTGTACAATTTATTTTTTGAACATAAAAAGTAGGCTGTATTTTATGTAAAAGCCTACTTAAAATTTTTATATAGAAAATGCTACAATTGCTAGTATTTGTAGTATTAACAGTGCTGGCATTCCTATTTTAAATTTATTTTTTTTCGTTTTATGTCTAAATACTTGCATTCCAATAATACTACCAACAGTTCCTCCTAAAAATGCAAATAAAAATAATGTATTTTCGGGTATTCTCCATTTTCCAAACTTCGCTTTTTGTTTATCCACCAACATTGATAAAAATGCTATTAAGTTTATTATAATTAAATATATAATAATATTTCTTATTGAAAAAATACTTTTTAAATCCATAGTTATGCTCCTTATTTTACAAATATTAATTTTTAACCAAATAAACTCATTTGATTACTTTGACTCATTCCTTGTAGGCATCCAGCATTTGAAAGCATTTCTATAACAGATTTTCCTGCCTTAGAACGAATTTTTAAATCGTCTATGGACATAAACTTTCCGTCTTTTCTTGCTTCTACTATGCTATCTGCTGCAACTGTTCCTAATCCTGGTATACTGTTCAATGGTGGACGTATTTTATCATCTTCTATTAAGAATTTTTTTGAATCTGATTTGTATAAATCTATTGGCAAAAATTCTATACCCCTTTGATACATCTCCCAAACTATTTCTAAATCATCATACATATCTTTATCTTTGGCTGTTGCTGAATTTCCCATAAGTTCTATTTCTTTCATTTTATTTTTTACTTTTTCCTTACCGTGTATCATAACATCACTATCAAAAGCTTTTGCACGTATTGAAAAATATGCTGTATAATATGCAACTGGTTTATGAACCTTGAACCAAGCAATTCTAAAAGCATTTGTTACATATGCTGCTGCGTGTGCTTTAGGGAACATATATTTAATTTTTTCACACGATTTTATATACCAATCTGGAACATCGTGTTCTTTCATCATTTTTACATATCCTGCCCATTTTTCTGGGTCTTTTAATGCTTTACCTTTACGTACTGTTTCCATTATTTTAAATGCTGGGTTTGGCTCTAATCCTTTTTTTATAAGATATATCATAATGTCATCTCTACAACAAATTGCTTGGTCTAATGTTACAGTTCCCTCTTCTATTAAAGTTTGTGCATTTCCAAGCCATACATCTGTACCGTGTGATAAACCAGATATACGTATTAATTCATCAAATGTTTTTGGTTTTGTGTCTAGCAACATTCCTCTAACAAATTTTGTTCCAAATTCTGGTACTCCGAAACTGCCTACTTCTGAATGGATTTGCTCTGGTGTAACTCCTAGAGCTTCTGTTGATGAAAATATAGACATTGTTTCTTTATCGTCTAGTTGTATTTTTGTAGGGTCTATTCCTGTAATATCTTGTAACATTCTTATAACAGTGGGGTCGTCGTGACCTAGTATATCTAGTTTTAACAAGTTTTGGTCTATTGAATGGTAATCGAAGTGTGTTGTAACTATATCTGAATTTGAGTCATCTGCTGGATGTTGTATAGGGCAAAATTCATATATTTCTCGTCCTTTTGGCACAACTATAATTCCTCCTGGATGCTGACCGGTTGTTCTTTTTATTCCTGTACATCCTTTTGCAAGTCTTACTGCTTCTGCATTGTTTATTGGTATTCCTCTTTCTTCATAGTATTTTTTTACATATCCAAATGCTGTTTTATCTGCAACTGTTCCTATTGTTCCTGCTTTAAATGTAGTTCCTTTGCCAAAAATAACTTCTGTATATTTATGTGCTTTTGCTTGGTATTCCCCTGAAAAATTTAAGTCTATATCTGGTTCTTTGTCTCCGTTAAAACCTAAAAATGTTTCAAAAGGTATATCCATTCCATCTTTATCTAGTTTATGACCACATTTAGGGCATTCTTTATCTGGTAAATCAAATCCATTTTTATAGCCATAATCTGTAAAATCCGAATATTTACAATTTGGACATCTATAATGTGCTGGTAATGAATTTACTTCTGTTATACCTGTCATATTTGCTACAAAAGATGAACCAACAGACCCTCTTGAACCTACTATATATCCGGTCCGCATTTGATTTCCATACTAGCTTTTGTGCAATAATGTACATTACTGAAAATCCATTTTTTATAATAGATTGTAGTTCTTTATCTAACCTATCTTTTACAATTTGTGGCAATGGGTCTCCATATAGTTCTTTTGCTTTTGTCATAGCTATATCTTCTATTTGTTTTTCACAGCCTTCTATGTGTGGAGGGCATTTTTCTGAAGAAATTGGGCTTATTTGTTCACACATATCTGCTATTTTGTTAGTATTTGTTACTACTAATTCATATGCTTTTTCTAAACCTAAATATTTAAATTCTTCTATCATTTCATTTGTTGTTCTTAAGTATAAAGGTGCTTGTTCATCTGCATCTTCATATCCTTGCCCTGCCATTAAAATTCTTCTGTAAATTTCATCTTGTGGGTCCATAAAATGTACATCACACGTTGCTACTACTAATTTGCCTAATTTTTCTCCTAAATCTACAATCTTTCTGTTAATATCTTGTAATGCCTTTTCGTCTGGCACTGTTCCATTACGTACCATAAACATATTGTTGCCAATTGGTTGAATTTCTAAATAATCATAATCTTTTGCAATTTGTTCTATTTCTTCATCAGATTTTCCTGCAACAATTGCTCTGTATAGTTCTCCCGCTTCGCAAGCACTACCTAAAATTAATCCTTCACTATATTTTTTATAAATTGATTTTAAAATTCTTGGTTTTTTATAAAAATAATCTAAATGTGAAAAAGATACTAACTTATATAAGTTCTTAAGACCTACATAGTTTTTTGCAAGTATTATTGCGTGATAGCTTGGTAATTTTCTAAAATCTGCATTTCCTGCAAATATTTTATCTATATCATTTACAGTTTTTACTCCCTTTTCTTTTAACTTTTCTCCGCATTACTTTGAATACATTTACCAAAGTAATTACATCATCTAAAGCTCTATGTGCAACATCTACTTTTATTCCCAATTTATCTGCTATTATCCCTAGCTTATATTTTTTATAGTCTGGAAATAAATCTTTAGCAAGTCTTAGTGTGTCTATATATGTATTTTCTAATTTTATTCCTATTTTTTCCGCATTATATTTTATAAATCCAACATCAAAATCTGCATTGTGTGCAACAATAATTCTATCGCCTATAAATTCTAAAAATTCTGGCAATATTTCTTCTATGGTTTTAGCATTCTTTACCATATCGTCAGTAATATGAGTTACTTCTACAACGTCATCTGGAATTGGTTTTTCAGGATTTACAAAACATTCAAATTCACGAATTATTTCTCCATTTTTATAAATAACTGCACCTAATTCAGTTATTTTTTCTGTTCTAAATGATAACCCTGTTGTTTCAATATCTAATACACAATATTCTGTATCAATGTCTTGCCCCTTTGGGAAACTTACGCTTGGTGTTTTATCTGGCACAAGATATGCTTCTACTCCATAAATAACTTTCATATCTGGATTATCTCTGCCTAATAATTTATGTGCTTCTGGAAATGCTTGTACTACTCCGTGGTCTGTTATTGCTATGGATTTCCAGCCCCATTTCATTGCTCTTTTTATTAGTTCTGTTGCGGATGTCATTCCATCCATTTGGCTCATACAGGTATGCATATGTAACTCTACTCTTTTTTCTTCTGCTAAATCCATTCTCTCTTGTTTTTTCTTACCTGGAGTTTCTACTATAACATTTGCTATAACTCCTATTTCTTTTGCAAATGGGTCAAATTGTGCAGTTCCTGAAATTTTTATTGCCTTTGCTTCTTTTAATCTTGATAAAACAGTTTTGTATTTTGCTTCTTCAACAAAAGTTTTGCACGTAATTGTACTTGTTCCGTCATATAGGTCAAACATTATTAGAAATTTTCCATTCCTTAATTCTCGTACATCAGTATTAATAATTTCACCTTCTAAGGCAATTTTTCCGCTATCTATTGATATATCAACAATTTTTTCTAAGTTTTCTTTTATATTAACACTTCTTCCTACAATTAAAGGTGTTTTTTCTTCGATTGTTTCTTCTACTATTTCTTCACTTATGTTTTCTTGTTCTTCTTTTTGTTCTTGTTTTTCTTCTGTCATAGCACTTTTTGCTTCGCTTATAGCTTTTTCTATTTCATATTTTTCTGTTAATTTTGATTTTTGTTCTATTTTTTGTAGTTCTTCGTCTTTAATTTCTTCTATGTATTTTACTTTATAATTTTTTCCATATAAATTTTTTAAAATTTGTGCTAATATTTTATCAAATCCTCTTGCAGTTAAAAAACTTGCTCCATTTACATATAGTGTTACAGTTACAAGATTATCTTGCAACTGTACTTTACTATTGTGTAATAACACTTTTGTTAATGGATGTTTGTATGACATATATTCAATTATATTTTTCCAATTTGATTCTATATTTGGTATTACAGTTTCATCGCTATATTTAATGCTAATTTCTATATTTTCAATTGAAAACCTTTTTGATAAATAATCTTCGAAATTTAATATTTCTTTACATTCTATATATTTTTCTGATTGTAAGTCTAGCTCTATTTTGTTTTCTTTTTTATATAAATTTATACTTTCTATTTTACATTTTTTTATATGAGCTTCTTTATCATAATCTCCGAATATTTCTTCTACTGTTTTTTGTTCATTACCGCATTAATAGTGCCTCCCTTTATTTGTTACTTGTGTAATTTTACATTATTCTTAAAATATCGTTATATCCTACATATATTGATAAACCTATTAAAATAACAAATCCTGTCATTTGTATTGCTGCTTCTAGTTCTTCTTTCATTGGTTTTCTTCGTATCCATTCAATTATATATATAACTACTTTTCCTCCGTCTAATGGTGGAAATGGAAGTAAATTAGTTACTCCTAGTGATAACGAAATTAATGCAACTATATAAAAGAAATCTCTTAATCCATTTGTTTCTGCTACTACATCTGAAATTCCTATTGGACCCATAAGTTGGTCTGCTCCTACATTTCCAGTAAATAGCATTTTTAAATTATCTACTATGGATACCGAAAAATCTACTGTGTCCCAAAAGCCATAATATATGTTATTTATAAAATTGTTTTGTGCTCTTTTAAATTGTATTCCTAATAAGTAAGTTGTTCCGGTATTAGAATTTTCTTCTATTGTTGGTTTCACTGTATAGTCTATTAATTCATTATTTCTTTTTACTGTAACTATAATATCATTTCCATTACATTTTGCTAATTGTTTTGATACATCACTTCTGTTTCTAATTTTTTTTCCGTTTATTTTTACAAGTTCATCACCTGCTTGAATTCCTGCTATTTTTGCCCCATAATTTTCTTCAACAGCTTCTATTGTTTGTGAAATATATCCACCAGTTATAGTAACTATTATAAAATATACTACTAAACCAAAAACAATATTTACTAAGCCTCCTGCTATTACAATTGCTATTCTTTTAGGTATACTTGCTTTACTAAAAGAACCTTCTTTTTCTGAGTGTTCTTCTTCTCCTTCCATACTTACAAACCCACCAAGTGGGATTAGTCTAAGAGCATATTTTGTATCACTCTTTTTACTTTTCCAAATGGTAGGTCCAAATCCAATTGCAAATTCATTTACTTTTACTTTACACAATTTTGCTACAATAAAATGACCACTTTCGTGTATAAATATTAAAAAACCTAATAAAAATATAACTTTTATAGCTGTTATACAAAAACTCAACAAAATAGTTTCATCCTCCTATAATAATCTTAATAACATATACGCAAATGGTGCAATAAATATAACACTATCTATTCTATCTAACATTCCTCCGTGACCTGGTATTAGATTACTAAAATCTTTTATTTCTGCATATCTTTTTATGCTTGATGCTGAAAAATCTCCTATTTGCCCAATTATACTAAGTATTATTCCAATTATTATTGTTGTAGTATATGAATAATTCATTAAAAATACATTGTTAAATAAAAATGTTAACAATACTGATAATATTACTGCTCCAAATATTCCGCCTATACAACCTTCTATTGTTTTATTTGGACTTATTTTACTAAATTTATGTTTTCCAAACCATTTTCCAATTATGTATGCAAATATATCTGTCCCCCACGCACAAATAAATATATACCATATTAAAAATTTGCCATTTTCAAATCCGTGTACTAGTGGAATAAACATTAAGAATAGCGGTATATAGCATATTCCAAAGAAAGTTATTGCTACATCTTTTATATTTGTTTTCATATTGGTTAAGATTATTTGTAAAAACATTAATGCTATTGCACTTGGTATTAAAACACTTACTATTGTTATTGCATATTCTAATGGAAATATGTGTATAAAGGCAATAAGTGCTGAGGCAACGTATCCCATCCATATAACAGGGTTTGCTTTATTTTTTAAAGCATTAAAATATTCGTGTAAACTCATACTTGCTACAATTGCACATACAATATCTACAATATATTTATTTCCAAAAACTAATAATATTACTACTAATGGAAACCCAAGTAATGCCGAGGTTATTCTTTTTATATCCATAAAACTACCTTTCCTAATTATTTTCCTTTTTTTATTGTTCTATTTTGATATTCTTTTATTGCTTCTATTAAATCATTTTCGTTAAAGTCTGGCCAACATTTCTTCATAAATACAAATTCTGAATAAATTGATTGCCATATAAAAAATCCACTTGTTCTTATTTGACCACTTGTTCTTATTACTAAATCTATATCTGGCTGACCACTGGTGTATAAATTGTCACTTATTAATTCTTCTGTAATATCATCAATTAATATTTCTCCATTTTTTACTTTTCCGTGCTATTTTTTTGGTAGCCATAACTATTTCTGCTCTTCCTCCATAGTTAAATGCTACGTTGAAGGTAATTCCCGTATTATTTTTTGTTCTTTCTATTGCTTTTTTTATACTGTTTTGCAATCCTTGAGATAATTTGGTTATATCTCCTAAAACTTTTATTTTTACATTTTCTGTGTCTGCTCGTTTTGAAAAATCGTCTAAATAGTTTTGCAAAAGTAGCATTAATGCTCCTACTTCTTCTTTTGTTCTATTCCAATTTTCTGTTGAAAATGCATATACTGTTAAATATTTTATTCCTATTTTATTAGCATATCTTACAATTTTTTCTAATGTTTTTGCTCCTTCTTTGTGACCTAACTTTGGGTCTATTCCTTTTTCTTTAGCCCACGTTCTATTTCCGTCCATTATTATTCCAATATGTTGTGGCATTTTTTCTATATTAATGCCTTGTAATTCTTCCATTTTTTCTCCTTTTATATACTCATTATTTCTTTTTCTTTATTAGCTAATACTTCATCTATTTTTTCTATTTTTTTATCTGTTATTTTTTGTATTTGCTCTTCTGCTGTGTGTAAGTCATCTTCTGTTATTTCAGAATCTTTTTGTTTTTTCTTAAATTCGTCTATTCCATCTCTTCTAATACTTCTTACTGCAACTTTTGCTTCTTCTGCTGTTTTTCTTATTTCTTTTACTAATTCTTTTCTTCTTTCTTCATTTAATTCTGGAAATGCTAATCTTATAACTTTTCCATCATTATTTGGATTTATTCCAATGTCTGATGCTAATATTGCTTTTTCAATTTCTTTTAATATACTTGCATCCCAAGGTTGAATAATAATTAATCTAGCTTCTGGTATTGATATTCCTGCTACTTGATTTATTGGTGTTGGTGTTCCGTAATAGTCTATTTTTACTTTGTTTAATATTGCTGGATTTGCTCTACCAGCTCTAACTTCTGATAAATTTTCTATAAAAACATTAATTGTTTTTTCCATTTTTTCTTCAATATTACTATAATCCATAATATCCTCTCCTTATTTATTTTAGTTTTTATTTTTTAACTTATACTTTATTTTACTATTGTTCCTATTTTTTCTCCTTTAACTATTTTTACCATATTTTCTGGCTTATCTATTCCAAATACCATTAATGGTATTTGATTGTCTCTACACAATGCTGTTGCTGTTGAGTCCATAACTTTTAGGTCTTTATTTAATATATCTGTATATGATATTTCATCGTATTTAACTGCTGTATTGTCTACTTTAGGGTCTGCTGAATATACTCCGTCTATTGTTTTTGCAAGTAAAATAACTTCTGCATCTATTTCTGCTGCTCTAAGTGCTGCACCTGTATCTGTTGTAAAATATGGGTTACCCGTTCCACAAGCGAATATAACTACTCTTCCTTTTTCTAAATGTTTTATTGCTTTTCTTTTAATGTATGGTTCTGCAATTTGTCTCATTTCAATTGCTGTTTGTACTCTTGTTTTTAGTCCTCTTGCTTCTAATGCATCTTGTAATGCTAAGCCATTCATAGCTGTTGCAAGCATTCCCATATAGTCCGATGTTGTTCTTTCCATTTGATGACCATATCTTCCTCTCCAAAAATTTCCTCCTCCAACAACTATTGCTACTTGAACTCCTAAGTCTACTAAATTTTTTATTTGGTCACATATACTACCTAATACATCTGCATATACACCTGTTTTCTTATCTCCTGCTAGGGCTTCTCCACTAAGTTTTAATAATACTCTTTTATATAAAACGTCTCCCACTTTTACACACTCTCCTAATCTTTTTTTATTTATCGTTCCTATTCTATCACATATCTTAATATTTTTGCACTATTTTTTTATAATTTCTTAAGAAAAATATTTTTGCGCTTTATTAATGGAACAAATGACAGTTTTTGTCGGTATTTGTCGATATTTTTTCGTAGCAAATTTGTACTTTATATGTTATATTATATTTTATGGTTAAGTTACAAAAGGAAACATTTTACAACATTTTATTTTAAGTGAAAGGAATGAATTATATGAGTAAATTGTATAACAAATATCTCTTATTAAAATCTTGCGATGCATCAAAATACTATCTTTTTAAGTCTGGCATATTTTATATTTTTTTAGATGAAGATGCTAGAAAAATTTCTTCTTTACTAGGTTTAAAATTAACTAATTTGAATGAAAATATCGTAAAATGTGGATTTCCAAGTTCAAAACTTTCAAAGTATATTGAATTGCTTAATAATACTAATATACTTTTTCAAATAGTAGATGAAAACCTTAATGCTGTTACATATGAGGAGCAGTATTTACATAATGTTTATGCAACTAATGTTTTAAATAGTATTATGAAACTCGATATAAATAAAACTTCCCCTATTGATGCTCTTAATTTATTATGTGAGTTTAAAAAAATTTTACAAGGAGATTTGATTAATGAAAAATGATAATAATTTATTAATTCACCAAAAATATATGGAATTAATATATTACACAAATGATTTAGTTAGAAAATATCCTAAGTCTGAAAAATTTGCACTTGTTCAAGAAATAAAGCAATCTTTATATTCTGGTTTGCGCTATCTTATGTATGCAATAAAGAGTTTTAATAAAAATGATAAACTTAAATTTTTAAATGAACTTGATGTTTCTTTAAATTTATTAAAAGTTCATTTACGCCTATCTTATAAGTATAAGTATATTTCTATGCAAAATTATACTACTTGGAGTGCTAAAATAACTGATATATGTAATATGTTGGGAGGTTGGATAAGCTCGTGCCTAAAAAGATAAAAAATTGCTTTTATAAAAATTTAACTTTTGAGAAAATGTATGAGGCTCATTTAAGGGCAAGACGTCATAAGGTTTATAAAAATGAGATTATAAGTTTTGAGCTTAATTTGGAAAATAATATTACTAATTTAGTAAATTCTATAAAAAATAAACGTTATCATTTAGGTACGTATTATGAATTTAAAGTTTATGAGCCTAAAGAAAGAGTTATAAAAGCATTACCTTATGTTGATAGAATTGTACATCAGTGGTATGTTGAAGAATTTATTAAACCATTTATTCTTCCTAAGTTTATTAATACTACTTATGCTTGTATTGCAGATAGAGGTACTCATAAAGCTGTTGCACAAATTGAACAATATATGAGGGAATATAAAAGAAATTATGGGCGTTTTTGGATTTTGAAGTGTGATATAAAGAAGTTTTTTTATAATATAAATCCATATATTTTGTTTAATATTATGAAAAAATATATTAAGGATTCTGCTTTGTTAGATTTTACTCATTTACTTATTTTTAATAATAATCCTTCTAGTGTTGGTATTCCTATTGGAAATTATACATCGCAGTTTTTTGCTAATATTTATCTTAATGAACTTGACCAATATGTTAAGAGGGTTTTAAAATTAAAATATTATGTTCGATATATGGATGATTTTATTATTATTTTGAGTAATAAGAATGAGTGTAAATCTGTTAAGGAAAAAATTGAAGTATTTTTGAAAAAGAATTTACAGTTAGAGTTAAACGCTAAGTCTAGATATTATCCAGATAAAATGGGTGTTAATTTTTGTGGATATAGGTCTTTTTGTACTCATAGGTTACTACGAAATCGTAGTAAGGTTAGTATTAGAAATAAAGTAAAAAAGTGGAATAAGCAATTTCATAGTGGTAATTTTAATTTTTCTATTGTGTTACAAAGTATTAATTCGTGGCTTGGGCATACTTCTCATTGTAATTCTTATACTTTGCAAAATAAAATTTTAAATAGTTGTGATTTTTTGTATAATGCTCATTCTTTTAATGATTTTGAAAAATTTTACTATTAGGATATAACGTTATAATTTTCTATTGTTTTTTTTGTTTATATTTTGTATAATACTTATATGAAAACTTTAATTGTAGATGAAAAATATAATAATAAAAAATTAATTCGCTTTATTTTAGATTCGTTTGCAAATTTACCTTTAAACGAGTTTTATAAAGCTTTGCGTAAAAAAGATATAAAATTGAATGGAGCTAGAATCCATGAAAATATTGTTTTACATACTGGGAATTGTATTGATATTTATATAAGTGATGATATATTGTATCAAAGTTCTAAGGATTCTAATGTTAGTATTAATATTGTTTATCAGGATAATGAAATTTTACTTGCTAATAAGCCTTCTGGTATTGAGGTTGTTGGCGAGAATAGTTTTACTACACAGTTAATAAAAAATTCTAATTTGGATATGCTTTTTGCTTGTCATCGTTTGGATAGAAATACTTCTGGTCTTGTTTTATTTGCTAAATCTGAAAATAGTTTATCTATATTATTAGATAAATTTAAAAAAGGAGAAATTGAAAAGCATTATTTATGCCACGTTTATGGAATACCAACAAAAAGTACACAAACTTTATCTGCATATTTATTTAAAGATTCTAAAAAGTCTTTAGTGTATATTAGTGATGTTCCTAAAAAGGGCTATAGAAGTATTACTACTTCATATAGTGTTTTAAAAACTTTTGATGATAATACTTCTATATTAGATGTTAATTTACATACTGGGCGAACTCATCAAATTCGTGCTCATCTTGCTTATATTGGCTATCCTATTATTGGTGACGGAAAATATGGTAATAATGCTATAAATAAGCAGTTTTCAAAAAAATTTCAAGAGCTTTATAGTTATAAAATAAAGTTTTGCTTTTCCTCTGATGCTGGTATTTTGAATTATTTAAATGATAAGGAATTTTGTATTAATACACCATTATCTAGAATGTAAAAGACTCTGTAATTTATAATTACAGAATCTTTTTTATTACGAATTATTTTCTCTTTCTTTTAATATTTTATTTATTTCTTCGAAACGCTTTATTTTTTGTGTTGTTGTTTTTATCATTGGTTCATCTGTTACAATAATTTCACGTATATATTTATATGGTGGCATAGTTTTATTTATTTTTTTAATGTCTTCCCATATTTTTTGTTCTAGTTCTTCTTTTGTTATATTTTTAAATGTTTCTTCAACGTATTCTTTGTTATATACAATTTTTGCTGCTAAATCTAAGTCGTCATCTTTTGTTGGTATTGCAAATACCATATTTTCTGCTACATATGGAAGATTTGTAATTAATGCTTCTAGTTCTTCTGGATAAATATTTTTTCCATTTTTCATAACTATTACATTCTTTTTTCTACCTGTAATAAATAGAAAACCGTCTTTATCAATGTATCCTAAATCTCCTGTGTGAAACCAGCCATCTACTAGTACTTCTTTTGTTGCTTCTTCGTTTTCAAAATATCCTAACATTATATTAGGACCTTTTGCAATAACTTCTCCTATTCCTTTTTCGTTTGGCTCAAATATTTTTATTTCTTCATTTTTTAGTGGAAAACCTACTGACCCATAACGAATATTTTCGTCGTTTTCAGCTGTTATTACGGGCGAAGTTTCTGTTAGACCATATCCTTGTACTGTTTTTATTCCAAAGTTTGTAAAATTTTCTACTACTTTTTTATCAATTGCTGCTGCTCCACTTACTGCCATTCTAAGACCACCTAAAGAGTCTATTATGTCTTTAAATAATATTCGCCTTATGTCTATTCCAAATTTCAATAAGAATTTACTAAGTTTCAAGCCAAAATTTACTTTTTTAGTTTTTCCTTGTTTTTCTATTTCTTTGAATATTCTTTTACTCATTGCTTCTAATAATAGTGGTACACATACAAACATTGTAACTTTATATTCTTGTAAATTTTTTTGTATATGTTTTAACCCATCGCAGAATACATTTGTTACCCCGTTGCTTATAAATAATAGTAATCCTGTTGAGCCAAATGTATGATGAAGTGGTAAAAATGCTAAGTTTCTATCTGTTGGGTATATTTTTATTATTGAGTTTAATGCATTTATATTAGATATTATGTTCTTTTGTGATAGCATAACTGCTTTTGATTTTTGTGTTGTTCCTGATGTAAATAGTATAACATTCATTTCTTCTGGATTTATTTTTGTATTTTTAAAACGTGTATCGCCTTTTTCTAGTAATTCTTCTCCTTTTTTTAGTAATGTACTAATTGAGGTTTCATTTGCGTTGGTTGGCTCATCCATACATATATAGTGTTGTATTGTATTGTTTTTCTTTTGTTCTATATTATTCATTATTTCGGCATATTTGTTTTCAAATACTACTGCATCTGCATAGCTTCTTTGTAATAGGTTTTCTATTTCTCCTGATGGTAATGATTTATCTAGTGGTACTGTTATTCCTACTCCGCATAATGTTGTTATATATGTAAGACACCATTCATATCTATTGTTCGCTATTATTGCTATTCTTTTATTTTCTAGACCTAAGTCTATTAATGCTGTACCTAATTTTTTTACGTCTTCATATAACATTTTGTATGTAATATTTTTATATTCAATTTTGTCTTTGTTTTTTTGTTTTATTATAAATGCGATATTTTCTGGATATGTTTTTACTGTGTTTTCTACCATTTCTTTAATATTATTAAATTCTTTTACTTCATATAATACACGTTTTCCATTCATATTTTTTCTCCTTATAAAAAACATCTAATATTATAATACAATATATTCTTTGCTTTTACTATTATACCGTGTAGTAATTAAAAAATCAAGAGCCCATAGAATAAACTATGAGCTCTCTTTTGGGGTACGATTAACCTTCAAATGCCTTATCCAAATCGATTTGCACCGCAAGGACTTCAACATCCTCGCTACTACTGTCAGGACTATTTTTATAAATTATATTTGTTTCTACCAACCATATTCACTATATTTAATATTATTTTTATAATTCTGTATTGCTATAACTCTATCGTCAACAGTATTAGAAGGTAAGTCATTTATATTAATCCATTTTAATTCTTCATTCTTTTGAGGTTCATTAATAATTGGTTCACCAACCCATTTATTTGCTTTAAAATATCCATTGTAATAAATACGTCCATTTGAGTTCTTATGTATCATACAAATAAATTCTAAATTTTCTTCTTTTATATCTATATTAAGTTCTTCTTTTGCTTCTCTACACATTGCATATTTCATTGATTCATTTGCTTCAACATGACCTGAAGCAGACAAATCATAAAAACCATCGCAATATCCTGTATTTTTTCTTTTTTGCAATAAAATCTCTTCTTTATTTCCTTCTCCTCTTGTTAATAATAGCATTACTGCAGAAAAGCTTTTAAATCTTTCACTCATTTTTTACCTCCTTTTCTCACAATTAATATAAAACTCTGTATTTATTCCGTTTAGATATTAATTATACTTTCCATTAGCTTTTTATACTACATTTTACATTTACAGCAAACCCACCGTATAAAGTAGAATATATTGTTCGTATTATCACTAGATGGCTGGGGTGGTAGGATTCGAACCTACGGAATCGATGGGTCAGAGCCATCTGCCTTACCGCTTGGCTACACCCCAATATTTCACTAGATGTTTTAGAAAATTCTATTTTCTAAAACATCTATATTCTATACCTTACTTCACTCTTTTGTCAACTTTATTTTTAATTTAAAAAGCTATTTATTCTAAGATTTTTCCTCCTCCTAAAACAATATCATCTACATAAAATACTGCCGATTGACCTGGTGTTATTCTTGCAACTGGATTTTTAAATTTTACTCTTATTTTATCGTTATCTACTTTTTCTATTGTTGCATCTTCTTCTTTAGACGAATATCTTGTTTTTACTTTTACATTCATTTTTTTCTCTAAATTATCTATTAATAGTAAATTAATATTATCTACTATCATTTCCTGTTTGTATATTTTTTCTAACGTATCTACTATTAATTCATTATTATTTTTATTAAATCCTACAACATATAACGGCTCTTTATACGCAATTCCTAATCCCTTTCTTTGACCTATTGTATACTTATATAGCCCATTATGCTGACCTAGAATTTGACCTCCGTGTTGTTACTATGTTCCCTTTTTTAGGCTTTAAGTTTGAATTGTTTTCTAAAAACTTTTTATAATCTCCATCTGGAACAAAGCATATATCTTCACTATCCGGTTTATTAGCTACTTTTAAATTATTTTTTCGTGCAAGTTCTCTTACTTCTTCTTTTGAATTCATTTCTCCTAGTGGAAATATAACTTTACCTAATAATTCTTTTGGCATACTATATAAAACATAACTTTGGTCTTTTTTTATGTTGTTTGCTTTTTTTAGTACATACCTTTTATACTCATTAGAATATTCCATTTTAGCATAATGACCAGTTGCAATATAATTGCAATTCAACTTGCGTGCTTTTTCATACATAAAACCAAATTTCATATATTTATTACACTCTATACAGGGATTTGGTGTCCTTTGATTTGAATACTCTTCAATAAAATTATTTATTACATTACACTTAAATTCTTCTTTTAAATTATATGTAATATGTGGTATTCCGTAAATTTGTGCAAACATTTTTTGCATCTAAATTTGTATCTATATTACAACACGAACCTGCAAATAATTCTAATGTAATTCCTATTACTTCATATCCTTTTTGTTTTAATATCATTGCTGATACAGAACTATCTACTCCTCCGCTCATTCCCAATAGTACTTTTTTATTTTCCATTTTTATTTAATAATTCCTCCATAGTATGCCACGCAAGTAACGCACACTTCACTCTTGCTGGCATATTTGATACATTTTTAAAAGCAATAGCTTCTTCTAATTTTTCTAGCTCTTCTTCTCCGCTTTGTTTGTCTTTTAATCATATTAATAAAAGTTTCTATAATTTCTTTTGCTTCTCCGAATTGTTTTTCCTTTAAGTACATCTATCATAATAGATGTTGAACTCTGCGATATAGCACATCCGTGCCCCATAAATGCCATATCTTCAATTACATCATCCTTTAGCTTTACTTGTATTTCTATTTCATCTCCACAATTTGGATTATGCCCTTTCTCACAATAATCGCAACTTTCTAATGTTTTCTTATTATATGAATTCATACTATGTTCCATAATTATATCATTATATAATTCTTCTAAATTATCCACCAAAAACCTTCCTCTCCATATGCTATTTAATATACTTTTTAAACATATTATATGCTTTTTTTAGTGCATCTATAAGTTTATCTACATCTTCCTTTGTATTATAAAAATAAAAACTTGCTCTACATGTAGAATCTATATTCATATATCTCATAAGCGGTTGTGCACAGTGGTTTCCAGACCTAATACATACATTAGATGCATCTAAAATACTTGCTACGTCGTGTGGATGAACCCCTTTTATATTAAAAGAAATAACTCCTGAATGATTTTTTTCATTTGGCGTTATATACATTTCTATAAAATCTAGTTTTTCTAATTCCTTTCTTGCATATCCTACTACTTCTTTTTCAATTTCCTGTATTTTATCATATCCAATTTTATTTATATAATCTATTGCTGAACCTAATCCAATAACACCCTCCACATTTTGAGTTCCTGCTTCAAATTTATTAGGCAACGGTGCAAACGTTGTTTCTTGCTCATATACATATTCTATCATATCTCCACCCTTTATAAATGGTGGCATTTTATTTAATATTTCTTTTTTTCCATATAGAACCCCTATTCCTAATGGTGCTAGCATCTTATGACCTGAAAATACTAGAAAATCAGCATCTAATGCTTGTACGTCTATTTGCATATGTGGTATACTTTGTGATGCATCCACAATTACTATTGCTTTCTTTTTATGTGCATATTGAATAATACGTTTTACATTATTTATAGTTCCAAGAACATTTGATATATGTGTTATTCCAACTATCTTAGTTTTATCAGTTATTTTTTCTTCTATTTCTTTATCAGTTATTTCATATTCACTATTTATGTACATATATTTTAAACTACTATTAGTTTTTTTGGTAACCCATTGCCACGGAACTAAATTAGAATGATGCTCCATAATGGAAATAACTACTTCATCATCTTTTTTTAAATTCTCTAACCCATATGTATATGCTATTAAATTCAAACTTTCACTTGCGTTTTTTGAAAAAATTATTTCCTCTGGATATCGTGCATTTATAAATTTTGCAATTTTTTTTCTTGTTTCTTCATAAATTTCTGTTGCTTTTACACTTAAACTATATGCTCCTCTATGTGGATTGGCATTATATTTTTCATAAAATTCTGTAATTTTTCCAATAACTTGTTGTGGTTTTTGTGTTGTTGCACCACTATCTAAATACACAATTTCATTTTGTAAAATTGGAAAATCTTCTTTATAATTCATTTATTCTAATCTCCTATCTACATTTTCTAAAATTTCCTGTTTTAATTCTTCATTATCTATTTTTTGAATTATTTTATTAAATTTTGCTCTTACAATTAGCTTTATTGCTTCTTTATAGCTAATTCCTCTACTCATTATATAAAACAATTCTTGCTCATCTACTTTTCCAGATGCTGTACTATGATTCCCTGTAACATCTTCTTCTGTACAAAGTAACATTGGTAATGCAATTGATTTTGCTGTATTCGATAATAACATACAGTATTCATTTTCATTTCCTATTGCTTTTTTACAACCTTTTTTAAAATCTATTGTCCCCTTAAAATGTTTTTTGGCATTATCCTTTAATACTCCCTGTACTTCTATATCTATATTTGATTTTTCACTTTTTAATTCTCCTATATAATTTAAGTCAAATACTTGATTTTGTTTTCCTAAGTATATTGTATTTAAATTATTCATTGCATTTTTGCCTGTTATATTTGAATAATAATTCGTAATACTGTTTTTTCCTCCTAAATCAACAATAATATAATTTACCTTCGCATTTTCTTCTATATCATTTTGAATGCTTAAAAAATTATTAGAATATATGTTTATTAGGTTTACAATTATTATATTTAACTTTGAATTTTTTTTAGCGTTTACTGTTATTATGCCATTATGATAGCTTTTTGTATCTTCGTCTCCTTCGTATTTCAAAATAATAGTAGACTTTGTGTCTTCATTTGCAACTATTTCTACATTTTCTATTAGTTGTGAATTTTCTTTGTTTAAATTAAATTCTAAGTCAATTTCCTTATTTACTTTATTTTCTATATTTATTTTTTGTTTTACATTCGCATACTGTATTACTTCGTTAGTTAATTTATCGTTTAACCCATATTTTAGTTTTATTGGCTTGGTTTCTTCACTAATTTCTGCTTTTCCATTATTATTATTATTAATCTTAAAAGTATTAAACTCTCGAAATTTTTCTACTATGCTAACATCTTCTAGCGTAATATTATTTATGTTAAAATTTCTAGAAGTTCTAACTGGTGTTTCGTTTAAATTAATTTCTTTCATTATAATTTCCTTTCTAATTACTTTGGCAATTTAAATTTACCCTATACTTCCTTCTAGCTCTAAATTAATTAAATTATTCATCTCTACTGCATATTCAACAGGTAATTCTTTAGAAATTGGATATGCAAATCCTCTTACTATCATAGCTTTTGCATCTTCTTCTGTTAATCCTCTACTCATTAAGTAAAATATTTCTTTATCGCTTATTTTCCCAATTTTAGCTTCGTGTGAAAATTCTATTTCATCATTTCTTATATCATTTACTGGAATTGTATCCGATTTAGATTTATCATCTAACATAAGCGATTCACAACTTACACTGCATTTTGAATTTTTTGCATTATCTTGTATTCGTACCAATGAACGATATGTACAAGCTCCTCCGTCCTTAGAAATAGATTTTGAGTTAACAACAGATGATGTATTAGGTGCATTGTGTACTACTTTAAATCCCGTATCTAAATTCTGCCCATTGCCTGCAAATGTAATTCCTGTGTATTCTGTTTTCGCACCTTCTCCATTTAAAATACTCATTGGGTATAACATTGAAATTTTAGAGCCAAATGAACCTGTTACCCAATCCATTCCTGCATTTTTTCCTACTATTGCTTTTTTAGTATTTAAGTTCATCATATTTTTCGACCAATTTTCTATTGTAGAATATCTTAAATATGCATTATCTTTAACATATAACTCTACACATCCTGCGTGAAGGTTTACTTTATTATATTTTGGTGCTGAACATCCTTCTATAAAATGTAAACTTGCTCCTTCGTCTACTATAATAAGTGTATGTTCAAATTGACCAGATTCTGGTGAGTTTAATCTAAAGTATGATTGAAGTGGTATATCTACTTTTACATTTTTAGGAACATATACAAAAGAGCCACCAGACCATACTGCTGCGTGCAGTGCTACAAATTTATGGTCGTTTATTGGCACACATTTCATAAAGTGCTCTTTAACAA
>CANRAM010000002.1 GCA_947628605.1 uncultured Clostridia bacterium
ATATCAAAAAAATGAGGTTTTTTCCTTATTTTTTATTAAATTTTTTTTATATCTTCAAAAAATACCGAAACTTAAATTAACTTTACTTTTATTCTATGCAAGACCATATTTTTTCTTAAATTTATCTGCTCTACCACCTGTTGTGTTAATTTTTAAGTTTCCTGTCCAAAAAGGATGACATTTTGAACAAACATCTACTTTTATTTCTTTTTTTGTTGATTTTGTTGTAAATACGTTTCCACAAGCACAAGTTATTGTTGCGTCAGTAAATTCTGGATGCAAATCTTTTTTCATTTTGTATTCACCTCTTTCATTTTTTTATAAATTCGCTATTTATTATCTTAACATATATTTTGTATGTTTTCAACTAATTTTTTGAATTTTTTATTTTTTTTCTGCATTTTCTTTATTTAAAACATATTGAGCTGATGTTTTTAGTTCATCTAGAAATGGTAATTTATTAACTAATTTGAACATAATATTAAAAATACACGCAATTATTAATATAAAAAATCCAACTTTTTTCCATATTTTTGCTGCCATATTACTTTCCTCCATTTCCTCTCTCTTTTATAATTATACTATATTTTTAGATTTTGTCAATATTATTTTACTCGCTTAAAGTAACAGCCTTTGCAAACTTGCGTCTGCAAAGGCTGTTATCCGCCAGAGATTTAAAAAGAACGCTCGAACAGACGCCTTTTAATTGCTGTGAGTAACTCTTTTGGATTAAAATCTGTTACTTCGGATAAATAATCCAAAATTTTTCTCTCACTCTTCCAATTATAATAATCCTCTTTGGAAAATTCTCTGGTTACACCGCCATCAAGCAACGCAGCTTTTACTACGTAAGGATGAAGAATCACAACTATATCATCTTCATCATAATGAAAAAATTCTTTCAGAATCTCATTTTCTATCTTTTTAAGATCCCCTTTTACTGTTTTCTTCAGTATATCCTGTAGCAGATATGTTGGTTTAAAGTTATCACATATAGAAATAGCTTTTATCACTTTTCCGCTACTATACGGGATATCAAGTAGACTTTTGCACTCTGCCTTTAATCCCCCCTCCAGCATAGACAAGAAGATATTATCCAGTTCCAATTCTTCTGTAAAGCGTTCAAATAATCCCAAATCATCAAAAATCATAGATAATTGATATGATTCCCAATATCCTGATCCTGAATATTTATATCGCTCGATTTCTCCGTTTTCTACACGAAAAATACCAGATGGATGGTCCCAATGCATATCGAAAAAATTTTCCATCTTTTCAATAATATCTTTTTTAGCCTCATCGTCCAGATGAGGACATAACTTTAAGATATTTTTTGCAACTTTTTGAAACCTTTCTTGGTAGTCTATTTCAACATACCGGATATCTTCATACCTCTGATCCTTTTCAGGAAACTTTAAGATTAAAATCATACATTCTCCTCCTTTAATTTAAAAAAAGTTGTCATACTACTGATTTATTTCAGAACAATGACATTATAGCATAAATTTATATAAATTTCAATATTATTTTTCTTTTTGGTTACACTAATATTAAAAATTTTATTTTAAATTATTATTTTTATTATAAAAAATATATTTAGGAGGAATCTTATGAAAAAAGTTATTAGTATTTTTTTAATTATGTCGTTTTTATTATTTTGTCTTGCTGGTTGTGGAAATAATAGTAAAAATTCTAGCAAAAACAGTATTCAAGTAAATAAAGTTAGTGCTGAGGTTTCTATTAATAATAATATAAGTAATTCTGTTAATGATATAGATAATCAAATTAATCCTACTACTTTTAAAGAAGTTGAGCTTGCATCTTTTAGTACAAAGCTTGCGGGAAAAGATACGCCTAGAAGTCGTAATATTGGTATTACTACATCTACTTTAAATGAAACTGTTGTTGGCAATGGAGAAACATTTTCTTTTTGTAATACTGTTGGAGAACCAACTGCTGAAAAAGGATATGAAAAAGCTGATTCTTTTAATGAACACGGAAAAACTGTTAAAACTTTAGGTGGTGGAAATTGCCAAGTAAGTAGCACTTTATATAATGTTGTATTACAAATTAGTGAGCTAGAAGTTGTTGAAAGACATCCTCATATAAAGCCTGTTCATTATGTAGAAAAAGATAAAGATGCTGCTGTTTCATATGGTAGTGTGGATTTTAAGTTTAAAAATAATATGGGAATGGATATAAAAATTTATGCTAATTCTGATTTAAATAATATTAATATTAGAATTGTAAAACTAGAACCTGAAAATGAACGGCTAAAAAATTTGAAGGCGATTTAAAAATCGCCTTATACATTATTTTTTTATTGAAATTATTTTATATTTAGCTATTCCTGCTGGAATTTTAACTTCTACTTCTTGACCTTTTTTAGCTCCAAGTAATGCAGCTCCAATTGGTGATTCATTAGAGATTTTATTTTGTGATAAATCCACTTCTGTAGAACCTACTATTGTATATTCACATTCTTCATCAAACTCTAGGTCTTTTATTTTTACAGTATTTCCTACTTGAACAGTTTTTGTATCTATTTCAGATTCATCTATAATTCTAGCATATCTTAATTTAGTTTCTAGTCCTGCTATTTTTATTTCGTTTGAAGCTTGTGCGTTTTTTGCTTCGTCATATTCAGAATTTTCAGATAAATCTCCAAAACCTAATGCAACTTTTATACGTTCTGCAATTTCTGCTCTTTTTTCTGTTCTTAAATATTCTAATTCCTTTTCTAATTTATCATACCCCTCTTGTGTTAATAAAACTTCCTTTTCTTCCATAATATAAAGTCTCCTCTCTTTACGAATTACTTTTATTTGTTTTTTACGTTTACATTATCTTAAGATAATTATATTGTTTTGTCAATACTTTTTTATTATAAATTTTAAATAAATTATTTCGCAAATTCTTTTGTATCTATTATACCTTTTTGCCCTAATAAATTTACGATTTTTACATTATCCTGCTTAATTTTTTCTATAATTACATTATAATTTAGATTAATAATTTCTGTTTCATATAAGTATGTTTTATTGAATTTATTGTAATTACTGTTTTCAAAAATATTATGGTTATATGTTATTTGATAATCCTTTATATTTATACCTGAAAATAGTTTTAAATGTATATTTATGTCGTAATTTAGATTAAATATAATTGCACCTAAGTTTATATTATATGCACTTATTTGTTCTTGATTGTAGTCTAAATTAATAATAATACTAGCCTTTGCTAAGCTTTTTCTTTTATTATTAGTAATAGTAATTGCAATACCTAATTTTTGTTCTAAATACTTTTCTAATTTATTAAAATGTTCTAAATTATTTGTTACAATATTTACTCTTTTACATTTTTGTGCAAGTTCAATTATAATTTTTTCTTTTATATTATTTATGCTATTAATTAAAATGTGAATTTCTTGCGTATATACTTCTTGTTTTCGTATTTTGCAAATATATTCTATAAAACTACAATACAAATAATTAGATAATATTTTGCCATTATGTATATATATGTTATTATTTTGTAACTTATATTTTAATAAATGTATCTCGTTTAAATAATTTGATAATACTACATTTTTACAGCTCTTTGAAATTATTTTCACTATTACATTAATAATTAATTTGTTATTAATTATTTTATACGGCAATATACATATTCCGCTCTTTTGTTATTGTTAATATGCAAAATATTTTCTTTATGTAACAAATTATTATTTTAACTATTTTAGGTAGTTTTGAATTTTCTTTTACTAATTCATCTACACTGGTCAATTCTTTTATAAATAAAGTTCCGTAAATAATATCACCCTGTTTCATTAATATGTATTATAAATTATATTTATGAAACAAGGTTTTATTACAATAAATATTATTCTACTGAAAGTTTTGCATAATATTTTGGATTAAATTCTTCATCATATGGTATTTCTTCAAATATTTCAGGCATTTGTTCTTTAAAATATTTAAGCAATGGAATCATTACTTGCCTTATAGCTGGATGTACGTGATTATTAGCTCTTAATGTAAAAATATGTTTCCATTCTCTAATATTAGCTGTCATAGTATATTCTGCTGCTACAGAATGTGGTAGTATGTTTCTGCACATATCTGTTGATGCTCCTAATTTTTTCATAGCTATATAGCCATTTTCTATTTGTTGCATTGTGTTTTTCCATATTTCATATGTTTCTTTATCTTCTATATATACAGGGTTTATAAACGATATTTCGTTTCCGTATTTATCTTTATCGTAACTGCAATACCTTGTTGATTCAACAGAGAAACTAGCAAATCTATGTCTTGTTAAGTCCTTATATGAACCTATATCGTTATAAATTCTAACAGTAATTTTTTCGTGTTCTAATACTGATTCGTGACCTCTGCTTATACAATTTTTTAATAAATTTTTATAACTTTCATCTGTAATTTTATCTTCTGAACGATAGCAAGTTCTACAAGCTCTTTCTATTTTTTGCATTATTTTTTTTCCGTCAAAATCTTCTACTTTTACCCAAGGTTCTACAATTTTCATACTTTTACTACTCCTTTATATTTATATTTATTTTATAATATATCAAAATTTATTTTTTTTCAACAAAAACGAAGAAATATTTCTATTTCTTCGTTGTAATATTTATTATTCTCCTCTACCTTCTGGAAGGCTATTATCTGCAACAACTTTTATTTTGAATACATATGTTAAAGCTCTAGCTATTTTACTATTTTTTATTCTTTGCCATAGAGAAGGTTTTACGTCTATCCTTGTTTCGTTTATGAAGTTATTTTGTTCTTCTTGTTGTAGATTTACTTCATTATTAAGTATTGCTCCTTGCTCGTTATTTACTGATATTTGAGCTTGTTGTACTTCTTCTTCGTTATTATAGTCTACTGGTGTAGGAATTACTTTTAGTGCATCTGCTACTTCAATTCCTATATAGCTTAGTGCTTTAGACCTATCTTCTATTCTTTCCATATCTATTTCTATATGTAAATTTGCCTCTAGATTGCTTATTCGTGCATTAACTAATTTAACTGCATCTTGATAATTTTGTGATGTTGGTGTTTTTGACCTTCCTATAATTCCTAAGGTGTCAATAATATCCTCTCCAAATTCACTTTCGGCTTCTTTTACACAATTTTTCCAGTCTTTATCTTTTTCTTCAACTATTTGTAATAAATCTTTCAATTTACCAGATAGTATAATATTTTTTTCTCTTTGACGTATTAAATCTTCTATTTGTTTTGTATTTTCCTCGAATTGATTAGTTGCATATTCAACTAGCCCATATGCTGCTTTATATACAGTTTTTGGAAAATTTTTCTTTTTTGGATATTCTATTAAATATGTTTTTATTGATTCAATTAAGTCTTTAAAATATGAGTCATCCTCTAATTGAACAATTTGCTTTTTACTATTTGGATTAATTAATTTTTGAACTTTATCTATGTTAGATAAAATTTTTTCTTCCGTAATTACCATTCTTACGTTTACTATGCCACTTTTAGACATTGTAAAGCCCCCTCCTTTTGTCCTACGTGATATTATAAATTATACATCTTCTTTAAAGAAAGTACAATAGGATTTATAAAAAATTCATATATTATTTTTCAATACAATTTTATTACATTTATAATACAAAAGTCAACATTATTTTGTTATTTTTTTAATAAATTTTTTATAATTGCATTGTCTAATTCTTTGTAAAGCTTTAATACGTCAAGCTCTCCGCCTATTTTTGTTTTATATACTAAACTTGAACACGTTAAACCAAATATGCCAGATGCAATAACTTCTGGGTCTGATTTACTTATTTCTTCCTTTTCCATACCTTCTTTTAATATGTTTTCTATTGTTTTTATGTACTCAATTACTTTATTTTTGCACATTATATTTCTTGGTTCATTTCCCCAAATTTGACTTAATACTATTGTCATAAAATCTTCATATTTTGCAATAATTTTTATTTGTATTAATATAACTGCTCTTAATTTATCTATGCAATGAGATACTTTTGATGTTTTTATATCAATGCTATTTTTTAGTAGTTTCATTCCTTCATCTACAAGGAAATTGAAAATTTCTTCTTTGCTTGAAAAATGATAATATAATGTTCCTTTAGCAACTCCAACTGTTGCTGTAATTTCTTCTATGCTTGTTGCATCATAACCTTTTTGTGCAAATAATTTCATTGAAGTTTCGAATATTTTTCTTTTTGTTTTATTCATATCTTCACCTATTTTTTTAATTTTGTAACCAAACTGAATATGCTTTTAGTACTTCATCACATACTTCTTCTGGCGTTAGTTTAGTAGTATCTAGCACTAAGTCATAGTTAGACATATTGTCCCTATCTATGCCATATTCTTCAATCCATCTTTTTGTTTCTTCTTTATGCCTATATAGAATTTTTTCTTTTGCTTCTTCTAAATTAGCAAAAGGTTCTGTATTTTTTCTAGCTTGGTCTTCAAATGCTCTTTTAACTGCAACATCAATATCTACTTTTAAATATACTTTAAATGATAATGGGACCGCAAACCATCCTAATTTTGCATCTATTATTAAGTTATCGTGTGTATTTGCATATTTTGTAGCACTTTTTTCAATTTCTTTGTCTAAACTTGGATGCTCATTTAAGTATGTTTGAAATTCAACAATTGACATTCCATTTTCCTTTGCTAATGTTCTAACGTATTGACCATTTCTATAAATTTCATAACCTAATTTTTCCTTTAATTTATTTGATAAAGTTCCTTGCCCGCTTGCATGGTCTCCTGCAATTGTTATTATATGTTTTTTTTCTATTCTTCCCATATTGATACCTTTCCTTCTGCAATTTCATCTGCTGCTAGTGTAACATTTGATGCTTCTTGCTTTCCGTGTTAATACTGTATCTCCTTTTGATATTTGTCTTGCACGCTTTGCTGTTGCAACTACTAATTCAAATGGATTATCTACTTTTTGTAATAATTCTGTTATACTTGGTTTTACCATCATTTTTATCTACCACCTTTATTCTTCAATTTCTTCTTTTTCATCTTTTTCTAATCTTCCTGCTACTGTTTCTGGTTGAACTGCAGATAATACTATATGACCAGAATCCATAATTACTACTGCTCTTGTTCGTCTGCCATATGTGGCATCTACTGCTGTGCCGTTATCTTTTGCTTCTTGTACCATTCTTTTAATTGGTGCAGATTCCGGACTTACTATTGCTATAATTCTATTTGCAGAAACAATATTTCCAAATCCAATATTAATTAATTGCATTATTATTCCTCCTATTCTATATTTTGAATTTGTTCACGTATGTCTTCTAACTCTGTTTTTATATCTATTACTAAATTTGTTATAGCAAGTGCACCTGATTTTGAACCTATTGTATTTACCTCTCTGTTCATTTCTTGAATTAAGAAATCTAACTTTTTTCCCATTGGTGTACTTGTATTAGCTATATTTTTAAATTGATTTATATGACTTTCTAGTCTTGTAATTTCTTCTTCTACTGAGCATTTATCTGCATATATTACAATTTCTTGTGCTAATCTATCTTTATCTATTATTTCTGCATTTAAAAGTTCTTTTATTCTTGTTTCTAATTTTACTATATATTCTTCTACAAGTCCAGTAGAATGTTCATTAATTTCACAAACTTTTTTATATATTATATCTAATCTTTGCAATAAATCTTCTTTTATTCTATTTCCCTCTGTTTCTCTCATTTGTATGAAATTATTTATTGCATTTTGCAAGCAAGGTTCTAATTCATTCCATATAACTTCTTCATCTTCTATATTTTCTAATGTTAATACATCTGGTAATTTTGAAATTTCCATAACAGATATGTTATCATTGATTTTATTTTCTAATGCTAGTTCTTTTAGTTGTTCTATATACATACTTGCAAGTTGTGTATTTATTTTTACTGTTCTTCCCCTAACACTATTATTTTCGAAATTGATGTAAACATCAATTTTTCCTCTTGATATGTTACTAGAAATTTCTTTTTTTATTTTTTCTTCTAAGTAACTTATGCTTTTTGGCATTTTAACAGTAATATCATTATATCTATGGTTGACTGATTTAATTTCTACATTATAACTTCTATTATCATTTTCAAAATTTGCTCTACCAAATCCTGTCATACTTTTCATTTCGTACAGTTCTCCTTATTTTTTTATTATTTCATTAATATCATTTAATCCTTCAAAATATTTTTTTCTTGTTGATTTATATATAATTATTGACTTTATAGAATAGTATATACCAACTATAATAGATATCATCGATATTATAAAATCAAAATTTCTGAAATAGAATGAGTATAATGATGTAGAAAATAGTGTAAATATGGCAAGTACTAAGCATTCTATACCGTGTATGCATATTTTTGAACTATCTTTTTTATAACTATACTCAAATAAAATAATAGTTAACACTATTAGTAAAATACTAAATACTTTTAAATCTGTTATAAATGCATCAGAGTCTATAGTTAATGAACCTAAACTTACAAAGTATAAAAATATCATAATAATGTCTGCTATTAAGATGTTTTCGAAAACACTTTGATTAATTTTATTTAATACACTTTTAGGTACTTCTTTTTTACTTGCTATTTCTTTTTCTATGTTTTTAAAATTTTCATTTAACTCTTTGTCATTTAATTCTTTTTGTTTATTAGATGTTTCCTCTTTGTTATCTTCTAAGTTCATACCATAATTCCTCCTTTTACTATTTACATTTCATCAAATTCATACATTATTATACTTGATAGTACGATAGGTGCGGTTTCTGTCCTTAGTATTCTTTTTCCTAAACTAATTATTTGCGCTTTCGTATTTTTTAAATATTCTATTTCTGTTTCATCTATTCCGCCTTCTGGGCCTATAATAATTGCTATTTTAAAATTTCGTTTTTTTTCAATTTTTTTTAATGCTTTTTTTATATTGTTTTTTTCTTCATTTTCATAAGCTACTAATACTATATCACAATTTTGTATTTTTTCATATAAGTTTTTCATTAAAATTGGATAATTTATTTTCGGTATTCTATCTCTTTTTGATTGTTTTGCTGAAACTTCTGCTATTTTTTGCCAGCGCTCTGTTTTCTTTATTGCTGTTTTTTCATCTAGTTTTACTACACTTCTTTTCATAATTACAGGTGTAATTTCTACTACGCCTATTTCTGTAGCTTTTTGTATTATAGTTTCCATTTTTTCTGCTTTTGGTAGTCCTTGAAATATATGCAACTCTATAGATGTTTCTTTTGAATTATTTATTTTTTCTATTATTTCAGTGTTAATTTTATTTTGCTCTATTTTTATAATTTTACATAAAAAATTTTCTTCTGTTTCTTTGTTACATACTTCTATATTTTCTGTTATATTAAGTCTCAAAACATTTTTTATATGATTTACATCTTCGCCGTGTTATTTCTATTATATTACCTTTTATTTGATTTTCGCAAACAAAAAATTTATACATTTTTTCCTCTTTCTAATTATACAAAACTTATTTTAACCATTCTTTATTGTTTAAATACCAGTCTATTGTTTTAACAATACCATCTTCAAATTTAGTTTGTGGTTCCCAACCTAATTCATTTTTTATTTTAGTTGGGTCTATTGCATATCTATAATCGTGACCTTTTCTGTCTTCTACAAATTCTATTAAGCTTTCTGGTTTCTCTAACTTTTCTAGTATTAATTTTACAATATCTATATTTCTTTTTTCATTGTGACCTCCTATATTATACCTTTCTCCAGAAATTCCTTTATGAAATACTATGTCTATTGCTTGGCAATGGTCTTCTACATATAGCCAATCTCTAATATTCTTTCCTTCCCCATACACTGGAAGTTTTTTATTATCTAAAGCTAGTTTAATCATATGAGGAATTAATTTTTCATTGTGTTGATATGGGCCATAGTTATTTGAACAGTTTGTAACATTTACATTCATTTTATATGTTTGTTTATATGATAATACTATTAAGTCTGAACTTGCTTTAGAGGCTGAATATGGACTGCTTGGATTTATTTTTGAATTTTCTGAAAAGTATCCGTTTTCATTTAATGAACCATATACTTCATCTGTTGAAATATGTACAAATTTGTTAGGACTTTCTTCTCCCCATTTTTGTTTTGCCGTTTCTAACAAAACGTGTGTTCCTATTACATTGGTTTGTGTAAAAATAAATGGTTTTTTTATGCTATTGTCAACGTGTGATTCTGCTGCAAAATGAATTACTCCGTTTATATTATATGTATCAAAAATCCTTTTCATAGCATCAAAGTCACATATGTCTGCTTGTTCAAATTCTATTTTTTCTTTTACTTTTTCTAAATTTTTCATATTTCCCGCATATGTTAATTTATCTACTACAATAATTTTATAATCCGGATACTTATTTGCAAAATATTGAACAAAGTTTGCTCCTATAAATCCTGCAGCTCCTGTTACTAATATATTTTTCATTTTTTCCTCCTATTTTAGTTTTTCCCACTGTTTATCTTTTCCGTGATTGAATTATAAACTTTTCTCCACCTATTTTTTCAAATGGCCATTGTATGTTAATTTTAGGGTCGTTGTATAATATTCCACCTTCATCGTTTGAATGATAGAAGTCATCTGTTTTATATATAAATTCCGCTTCTTCACTTATTACTAAAAATCCGTGTGCGAATCCTTTTGGTATAAAAAATTGCTTTTTGTTTTCACAAGATAAATAAACTCCATAGTAATTTCTAAAGGTTTTTGAATTTTTTCTTAAGTCTACTGCTACATCATACACTTCACCTTTTATTACTCGTACTAATTTACTTTGAGGATATTCTTTTTGAAAATGTAATCCTCTTAGTACACCTTTTACAGATTTTGAATGGTTATCTTGTACAAAGTTTGTTGTTATCCCTATTTCATCAAAATCTTTTTTATTATAGCTTTCCATAAAAAAGCCTCTGTTATCTTCAAATACTGTAGGCTCTATAATATATAATCCATCTATTCCTGTTTCTATTCTTTTCACTTTTCCCATTTTTTCATCTTCCTTTGTTTTATACTTTATTTTCTGCAAGGTCATTTAAAAACTTTCCATATTCTGTTTTTATACATTTTTGCGCTGAACTATATAATTCCTCTGTTGATATCCAGCCTTTTCTAAAAGCTGTTTCTTCTGGACAACATATTTGCATCCCTTGTCTTTTTTCTATTGTTTGAACAAAACTTGCTGTTTCTAATAATGAATCGTGTGTACCTGTATCAAACCACGTCATAGCTCTACCTAATTTTTCTACTTTTAGTTTACCTTTTTTCATATATTCTGCATTTACTGATGTTATTTCAATTTCTCCTCTTTTTGATGGTTGTATATTTTTTGCAATATCTACTACATCATTCGTATAGAAATATAAACCTGGAACTGCATAATGAGATTTTGGATTATTGGGTTTTTCTTCTATAGATATGGCATTTCCGTCTTTATCTATTTCTACTACTCCATATGCTGTTGGGTCTTTTACATAATAACCAAATATTGTTGCCTCGTCTTCTCTTTCATTAGCACGTTTTAATATTTTACATAGATTATTACCATAGAACATATTATCTCCTAAAATCATTGCAACATTGTCGTTACCTATAAAGTCCGCTCCTACAATAAAAGCATCTGCAAGGCCTTTTGGCTTTTCTTGCACTTTATATTCAAAGTGCATACCAAATTTACTACCGTTACCTAATAATTGCTTAAATATTTCTATATCTCTAGGGGTAGATATAATTAGTGTTTCTCTAATGTCTGCTTCCATTAAAACAGATAGTGGATAATATATCATTGGTTTATCATACACTGGCATAATTTGTTTTGATATAGCCAATGTTAATGGGTATAGTCTTGTTGCACTTCCGCCTGCTAAAATAATTCCTTTTCTTTTTTTCATTTTTTCCCTCTTTTCTTGCTAAATTTTATCATATTTTTGTAATAATGTAAATTTATTTCATTTCTTCTTTTAAATATCTTTTTAAGGCATCTTCATAATTTGGCATTATAATTCCTGCATTTTTTAATTTTTCTTTTGATAATTTAGAATTTTTTGGGCGTTTTGCGGGTCTTTCAAATTCTTCACTTGTTACAGGTTTTACTTCACATTTTATATTTGCTTGTTCAAATATTTTTTGTGCAAATTCATACCACGTTATATATCCTTCATTAGTTGTATGATATATACCATATGGAATTTTTTGTGTAATTGCTTCTTTTATTGTTTTTGCTAAATCTACAGCGTATGTTGGACTGCCATATTGGTCGCAAACTACATTTACACTTTCTTTTTCTTTACCTAGTTTTATCATTGTTCTTACAAAATTATTTCCATTTCCATATAGCCACGCTGTTCTGAATATATAATATTTAGAACAATTTTTTGCAATTTCATTTTCCCCCTCTAATTTTGTTATTCCATATACTGTTACTGGCTTCTTTTCTTCTTCTTCTGTGTAAACTTCATTAATATTTTTATCTCCTGCAAATACATAGTCTGTACTTATATGCACTAATGTAATATTTTCTTCATTTGCTACTATAGCTAAATTTTTAGGCCCTATAGCATTAACTTGTCTTGCCACTTCAAATTGTTCTTCTGCTTTATCTACTGCAGTGTATGCTGCACAATTTATTATGTATTCTGGTTTATGTTGTTTTATAAAATTTTGTACATTTTTCAAGTTTGTAATGTCTAATTCTACTACATCTGTACATATTAGTTCAGAATCTTTAAATTCATTTTTTACTGCATATGCAAGCATTCCATTTGCACCTGTAATTAAAATTTTCATATTACTTTCCTCCACTAATTAATTTAATTCTTTTTCTACGCATTCTAAAGCTTGTTGTATTACTTTATCCATATCGTAGTATTTATAATTTCCTAGTCTTCCACCAAAAATTACGTTTTCATTTTTCTTACTATATTCTTCATATTGATTGTATATCTTATTATTATGCTCATTATTTATTGGGTAATATGGTTCTTTTTTAGTTGTCCATTTATCTGGATATTCTTTTGTAATAATTGTTCCTTTTGTTGTATTATTAAATTCAAAGTGTTTGTGTTCTATTATTCTTGTATACGGTATTTCATATTCTGTATAGTTTACTACTGCATTACCTTGATAGTTATTTTCTTCTAAATATTCTGTTTTAAATTGTAAGCTTCTATATTCTAATTCTCCAAATTTATAGTTGTAAAATTTATCTATCATTCCTGTAAAAATTATTTTGTTTGCTATATTTTCGAAATAGTTTCTATTATCGAAGAAATCTGTGTTAAGTTTTACTTCTATTCCATTTAGCATTTTTTCTATAATAGCTGTATATCCTCCTATTGGTATACCTTGATATGTATCGTTAAAATAATTGTTATCATAAGTAAATCTAACTGGCAATCTTTTAATTATAAATGCTGGTAATTCTGTAGCTTTCTTTCCCCATTGTTTTTCTGTATAGCCTTTTACAAGTTTTTCATATATGGTTTTTCCTACTAAACTAATTGCTTGTTCTTCTAAGTTTTTAGGCTCTTTAATATTAGCCTTTTCTACTTCTTCTTGTATTTTCATTTTCGCTTGTTTAGGAGTAATTACACCCCATAATTTATTAAATGTGTTCATATTAAATGGCATATTGTATAGTTCATTTTTGTATATAGCTACTGGTGAGTTTGTGTATCTATTAAATTCTGCAAATTTATTTATATAGTTCCATACTTGTTTATTACTTGTATGAAAAATGTGTGCTCCATATTTATGCACATTAATTCCTTTTACATTTTCTGTGTATATATTTCCTGCAATATGGTTTCTTTTATCTATTACTAAGCATTTTTTTCCTTTTCTATTTGCTTCATATGCAAATATGGCTCCAAATAAACCTGCTCCTACTATTAAATAATCATATTTTTCCAAAAAACCTCACTCCTAAAAAGTACATATTTCTACATTAATATTAAATTTTGCAATGTTTGTTTTAATTTCTTCTATTTCTGCTTTAGAAATTTCTTCTTCTATCTTTATCATTTTTTTATTTAACGATTCATATTTACTTTTCGCTAAATTATGAGTTTTAAATATTTCAACTTTTAATGGTTTGTATTTATCTAAAAATTCGTATATTTTACATAAGTTTTGTTTATTGTATGTATATGGTTTAATTAGTGGTATTCTAAAAATAACTTGTTGCGTTTGTTCAAATATTGTTTGTATATTTTTCATATACAAATTTATATCCCCTCCAATTATTTTTTTACAGTTATTTGTATCTAATATTTTTATATCTATAATAAATGTATCTATATATTGTAGTACTACCTTTATATTTTCTTGTGATACCATTAAAGCTGTTTCAATGCACATATTTATTTTTTGTTTTTTTAATCGTTTTAACAATGGCTCTAATTCATTTATGTGAAGAAGCGGTTCACCTCCAGAGAAAGTAACTCCTCCACCAGTTTCATAATATATTTTATCTTTCAAAATTTCTTTTTCTAATTCATTTAAAGTAACATTTTTTCCGTATATACCTTCTATATTATTTTTTATATATTTTTCCTTTTCAAATGATATGTTCTCTGGGTTAGCACACCATTGGCAATTTAAATTGCATCCTTTTAAAAATATTGTTGTTCTAATTCCCGGCCCGTCGTTTAATGAAAATCTTTGTATATTTGTTATTAACATTTTTTCTCCTTACATTTTTCCTTCATTTTTTAACGCCCTTTGTATTATAACTTCTTTATATTCTTCTGGCAAATCTTTAAAATATGCACTAAATCCCCATACTCGAACAATTAAATTTGGAAATTGTTCTGGGTGTAATTTTGCTTCTATTAATGTTTTACTACTTAACACATTCATCTGCATTTGGAAAAATCCAACTTTAATGCTTAATGTAATAAAATCTATAAATTTTTGAAAATTGTTTTCTATAAAATCTGGTGCAACTATAAAGTCTACTACATTTCCATTGAATCTATGACCAGAATAATTTAGTTTTGAAGCAAATTGTATTAACTCTGTGTATGCATTACTGCTATCTGTTGATATATGTACTGTAAATGGCTCTTTATCTTTTCTTCCGTCTAATGATGCATCTGTTTCTTCCGCTTCTGTAATATAACTTGGTGAACTTAATCCAAATTTTAACTTCCCATTAAATTTATTTCTATACTCGCTGAATATTGTATCAACAAACCCTGTAATGTAATTTGTTAAATTTATTATTTCTTCATTATCTACACCATATTTATTTTCTGTATTTTTCAAAACATCTACTATATCGTTTCTTTCATTAAAATTGTTTTTTCTTGCATTGTTTAATTCTTCTAATGTATATTTTTGTTCATCAAATACAAATTTTTTTATATTTATTATGGAATTTACAACACTAGCAAGACCTACTGAGTTAACTCCATAATGATTGTATTTCGCCCCTTTTATAGATATATCTTCTAACTCACATCCACTCGTTAACAAAGATAAATATGAATCAAATTGCCATTCTATTTTATTTAGTGTACAAAATACTTCATTGCAATAGTCTTTTAAATAATTTGTATATTTTTGTAATATTTCGCCTATTGTATAATTTTTATTTAAATCCTCATTTGCCAACATTTTATTAAATGGTTTTAGAAAATTAATTGTCATAATATTTGTTTGGTCTAAACTATATTTCGGTATTATAGGTTCCCAACAGGCAGCTGTTACATAGTTATATGCATCTTGTTTTTCATATCCGAAATCTATTAATTTAGGTATTATTACATCATCATTTGAAAATAATGGACACCCAATACCTGTTTGAATACATTTTACTGCAAGTTCTATCAAATCCTTTGGCATATTATTACTGCTAACTCGTAATAGAATTTTTGGGTCTGGTATTTGTAACTCCTTTATTGTTTCAATAAAGATATATGTTAATTCATTATAGAAATACGTATCATCATCATTTTTTCCACCTAATATAATAATTTGACCTGTATCTCCCATTAGTACGTTGCTTTTAAACCAATAATATTTGTGTAAGGTTAAATAAAAGTCTGTTATTAACTCTTTTGTATTCTCTTTTGTTAATATATTTTTTTTGATATCTTGTTCATATAATGACTGTAAAATTTTATCTAACCTACCTAATCCATTTAGCCTATGTCCTGTTTGCCATAATACTTGGTTATAAAATAAAATACGTTGCATACCCGAGTACAATGTTGTTGCTTTTGATGTTTTTATTTCTTCTAAGTTTTCTAATATTTTTTCTTTATATTTATTATTGCTATTTTTTATTTCTTTTTCTATTTTATTTATTAATCTTTTTAAAGAGTCTATTAATTTTTTATTATTTTCATTTTCAAAATCGCTTAAAGAAGTGTTTAATAGTCTTTCATAATCCACTGTTATATTTCCTATTATTCTATTAGTTTCTATTGGTTGTTTTAGTGTATCTATGCTATATACGAAGTGGTTATTTATGTCTACTTCTACTTTTGTATTATTTATTAATTTATATATATTTTTGCTTTTATACAATCTAATTTGCTTTAATTTTTTTAAAGTTTCTTTTTTGGTTTTATATAATCTTTTATGTTTATTATATATCTTTTTGAATGTATTTATATATGGCAATATGTTTGTTTTTGTTAATACTATTTTTAAATATTTCTTAATAATTTTTTTCATTTTATTCACCTTATTTTAAATGTAATTGTAATTTTTCTAAAACCTTATTTATTATTTCTTTAAAAAAACTATCTTTTAACAATAATAGCATTGTAAAATAAACACTTACTCCAACAGTTACTTGTAATAGTAAATTATACAGTTGATTATTCGTTATATTTGATAAGCATATAGTTATTATAAACATTACTATACTGCTAATTATATATTTGCTAGAAGCTTCATATACAGATTTTATTTTTATTTCTTTTTTTATAAATATAAGTTGTGCTATTAAAATAATTGTTTCTGCCATTACAGATGCAATAGCTGCTCCAATCGATTTTAGTATATGAATAAGTATAAAATTGAACAACATATTAATAATTGCTCCCATAATAACTGTTATTGTAAATATTCTTTGTTTTTTTACTTGTATTAAATATTGTACTCCTGTTACATTGTTTAAGCCTATTGCAAGTATAAGTGGACTTATTACACACAATATAGTTACTACTTTTTCATAGCCTTGTCCATAAAAAATTGGCACAAAATTAGGTGCTACTGCTATCATTCCTGCAATCATTGGACAAGCTAAAAACCACACAAATCTAAACGACTGTTTAATATATCTTTTTAGTTCATCTTTTGAACCATTGGCATATGTATTTGCTATTCGTGGTGATACTACTGTACCAAGTGCTGTAATAACTGCTAACATTAGCTTTGTTATTTTTTGACCTTGCTCATAGTATCCTACTTCTGACATATCATTTAGAATAGTTCCTATCATTGTTTTGTCTAATACTGTATATACTTGTGTTGCAATTTGAGGAATAAATAGCGAAATTGTTGGCTTGATGTGTTGTCTTAATTTTAAAGTTGCTATAGGTATTTTTGTTAAATATTTCGGTAAGTAAAACCATAGTGATAAATTTCCTAAAAAGGTTGAAAAACAGTATATGAATATGTATTTTCCTAAATCACTTTGCTGTTTTATAAGTGTAAATATTAATATAACACTTACTATTCTAACAATTAAATTTCTTCCAACTGTTTTTTTAAATTCTTCCATTCCTTGAAAAAACCACGATATGTCTAACATTGTTGCAATAATTTCTAACATAAAGATTCTATAATAGACTCTATAATCTCCTCTTGAAACATACATAAAATAAAATGCAATTATTGAAATAAAAAGAGTTATAAACCTAACAATAATTATTTCCCAAAATATTTTTGTTCTTTTTATTTTATCATCTTGCACATATGCTATTTCTCTTTGACCATACATAGCTATTCCCAAAGAACCCACTAATACAAAATATGTTACTATAGATAATGTATAACTGTATGTTCCTATATTTTCTACTCCTAGTACTCTTGATAAATATGGAGTAGTAATTAATGGTAATATAATGACTATTACTTGATATATTAAATTGTATAAATAATTTTTAAATATGCTTTTTTTCATTATTACTCCTATTTCTTAGTTACAATATAATATTTTAATAAACTTATGTATTAAATCTATTTTTAAATGCTTGTTTATCGTATTTTCCAAATAAATATGCAAATATTCCTTTTTGAATTATAACAATTTTCTTAAGTCGTAACTTTACATTTTTTTTTAACATAATTTTTAAACCAGTTATTTCAAAATGTGCTATTAGCTTTAATAAAGCTCCCTTTTTTCCATATTCTTTTGTATTTAATAAATTATTCCTTACCATAAAATACCACATTTTTATTCTGTTTTCTAAGTTTTCCTCCACTATATCCAACTTTCCATTTCCTTGTCTTTTATGAAGTACTTTACTTTTTCCTACAAGATACGCTGGTCCAAAATATTTTGTTAATCTATTTGTATATTCTGTATCATCTCCCCATATAAAATAGTCTTTACACGGTAAGCCGATTTCTTTTAAAGCCTGACCATTTACAAAAATTGATACAAATGTAGCTTTTGATATTCTAACTAACCCATCATATAGGTATTGATGCCAATTAAAGAATCCTTGTTCATCTTTTCTTTTACTGACTTCTGTGAAGTTCATGCAATTGCCATTTATTCCATATACAGCACTAGCTAAAAAGCTTATTTTTTGGTGTTTTAATTTATTTAATGTTTGTATAAATTCTTGTAATGCGTTGTTGTTAGGTATTGTGTCATCATCCATAACCCATACCCAATCTGCATTTAATTCTCTTGCTAGTTTTAAACCCTCGTAAAAACCACCAGCTCCTCCAGTATTTTTTTCTAATTTTTTATATAAGAATTTATTATTATTAAGATAACCATTTTCTTTTAAAGTTTCGTTTGTACCATCATTACTGTTGTTATCAATTATAATAATTGTGTCTAGCAGTTGCTCTTGTTTTTGTATTGCCTCTAAACACTCTAGTAATAATTTTTTTCTATTATATGTAACTACAACTGCTACGTTCTTACCGCATATTTTTATCACCTCTATAACTCTATCTCATTTCCTAGTATTTTTTGTGCTTTATCTGTTAAATAACTTCCCATTCCTGCATCTGATGTAAAAGTTAATTCTCCTATGTAAACTTTTTTATTTATATTATATAAATCTACCCTTACAAAGTTAAAGTCTTCAGATAATTTTTCTGATATTTTTATCATTTCTTCAAAATTTTCTGGCTTAGGTATTTTTTCATATTTATATGTTGAAAAGTCTTCTAAGTAATTCCAATTAGTATCATAATATACTTTTTTTAAACTAATAAATCTATTTATGCATACCATTATATATTTGGGTTTTCCTTTGAAACAAAAGAATTTATAATCAATTGGTGCATTACCTGTTCCGTCATCTAAATATTCTTCGCAAATTATTAATGGCTTTATTTTTGAATAATGATATTCTAATGAACGTTTTGCATAATTTTTCTTTAAATTTTTGTTTAATGTTTTAACTGCGACTTTATTGTTAAAAGTCATTTTATTTTTACAAATAATTACTCCACCCGAGCCATTGTTTGTCTTTAGTACAAATTTTGCTGGTAGGTTTGAAAAATTTATTTCTTTAGCATTTTTGTAAGTATTATATAACTTTGGTAAATTATTTTCATATCCTTTTTCTTTTACATATTCACGCATTAGAAATTTATCTGTACATTTTGTTTCTTTTTCTCCGAGCAAATTATTTATTATTATATATTGTATTTTTTCATTCAAAGTTTTTGGATTTTCTGTTTGCAATTTTTGTTTAGTTCTTATTCTATATAAAATTTTATGTGCTATTTTTTTGGGTAACAGCCATAATATATTCATAAATATATTTCTTAAAATTTTTTTCACTTTTTTATCTCCCTATTGAATAATACTCTATTTCTTGCATATCTTCTTTTTTATATATATTTCTTCCATCGTATACAATAGGATTTTTCATTAAGGTTTTATATTCACTTGGTGTTATTTTTTTTATTTCTTCCCATTCTGTGAATATAAAACAAATATCTGCATTCTTTAAAGCTTCTTGTGGTGTTTGGCAATAATTAATTTCTTTTGGATATTTTTTCTTAAAATTATTTATTCCTACTGGGTCATATGCATTTATATTAGCCCCTTCTTCTACTAATATTGAAATATTGTCAAGTGAAGGTGCTTCTCTTATATCGTCTGTATTAGGCTTAAAGGTTAAACCTAGTATTGCAATATTTACCCCTTTGAAAGTTTTGAAACGTTTTCTTGCTTTTTTTAATAATACCAATTTTTGATTTTTATTTACTTCAATTGCTGCTTTTACTGTTTTTAATTCATATCCTTGCCCGTGATGCTAAATAATGCAGTGCTTTCGTATCCTTAGGGAAACAACTTCCTCCATAACCACATCCTGCTTTTAGAAATTTATTTCCTATTCTTTCATCATAACTCATTCCTTTTGATACATCTTCTATATCTGCTCCTACAATTTCACAAAGGTTTGCTATATCGTTTATAAAACTAACTTTTAGTGCTAAAAAGTCATTCGATGCATATTTTATCATTTCAGCACTTCTTCGGTTTGTACATAATATTGGTGCATCAAAATTTTCATATAATTTAGTCATTTTTTCTTGTGTTTTTATATTTTCAGTTCCTATTACAATTCTAGATGGTGTAAGTGTATCTTTTACTGCATTACCTTGAGCTAAAAATTCCGGATTACTTGCTACATTTACACATACATCATTTTTCAAATTTTCTTTTATATATTTTTCTATTTCATCATTTGTGCCTATTGGTACTGTTGATTTTATTACTACTATACAGTCTTTTTCTACAGTATTTGCAATTTGTTTTGCTACTTCATATACATAGTCTAAATTCGCTGAACCATCTTCTCTTTCTGGAGTTCCTACTCCAATAAATATAAAATCGGCATCTTTATATGCATTTTTATAGTCTGTTGTGTAATTTATTCTTTTTTCTTTATAATTTTTTTGCATCAATTCTTCTAAATCTTTTTCATATATAGGAGATTTGCCTTTTTTCATATAGTTTATTCTATGTTCATCTATATCAACACATATTACATTATGTCCCTTTTCTGCAAAGCACACTCCTGCAACAAGTCCTACATATCCTGCTCCTGCAATTGCTATTTTGTACATTTTCCCATTCCTTTCAATAAATATTTTCCCTTTTATTATATACTTCTTTGTAGTTTTAGTAGTATTTTATTTGTTCTTGTAATGCAACTTATGTAGCATATGAACACCTTTAGGTTAAATTTTATTTGTAAACTTTCTTTTAATTCTTTTCTACATAATTTTCCAGTTTTAAATAATGCCATTGCTATATTGGTTTTGAAACAATAGTTTATAAATTCATCGTTTTCTATGTCTTTTTTATTCTTTTTATATATAATATTATACGCTATGTATAATTTCTGGTTGTTCATTGTTATACTATCTTTTTGTACATATAAATTAACTAATGGTTCGTCTAAGTATGATATTTTGCATAATCTAGATATACGTATAACTAAATCCCAATCTTGTAATCTTGGAAGTTCTGGGTCAAAAGGTATTTCTTGAAATATATGTTTTTTTCCAAGTATTGTTTGTGTGCTTATAAAATTTTTTATAAGTAATTCTTTGGTTAAAGAAAAGCTATCATCATTTACATCTCTTGATGGTTTTGTTACTTTTTTACTGCCTTTTAAATTAACAAAATTAAATGTACAAAACGTAATCTCTGTATTTGTTTCTTTTAATACTTTCATTTGCTTCTCTAATTTTTCCTTATCCCATTCATCATCGCTATCCTGAAATGCAATGTATTCTCCTGTAGCAATTTCCACTCCTTTGTTCCTAGCAAAACACGCCCCTGAATTTTTATCTAGTTTATAATAAATTACTTTATCTTTATATTCTTCTATTAACTTTTTAGTATTATCTGTTGAACAGTCATCAATTATTATAATTTCAATATTTTTATATGTTTGATTAAGTACACTATCTATCGACCTTCGTAATGTATTTTCTCTATTATACGTAGGAATTATTACAGATATTTTCTCTCTTTCCACTGCTTACATATTCCTCCTTCAATTTCTTTTTATCGTCGCTAAATATAATACATATATATATATACTGTACAATTATTGGTAAGTATAAAAACATATTATTAAAAAATAAAAATACTATGTTATGTAAAAATACACTGTATAATAATCTATTTCTAATGTTTGAATTATTATTGTACATTTTGTATAATAACATACCTAAAATTGCAATTAAAATATTTATTAATGCTACTCCAAATGTTCCAAAGTCTAAATATGCAGAAGGTAAATATGTTGAAACATTGAAGTTTGGTAATATCAAAAAATTCTGTGTAAAATTAGGCTTTAAATTTGCTATATTTAATATGACTGTTGGAACAAAGTCCCTTAACATAGATATTCCGTAATTTACTCCTCCGTCGGTCATTTCTACTAAATTATTAAAATTACTAATTGAAAATGTCATATATGAATATATCCATTTAACTGATGTTGGTAAGTTTTCATATTGGGTTTTTGCGTGAAATATTTGCATTGCATTTTTTCCAGAGCGAAGATTTCCTAGAAAATTAAATCCTACAAACATTACTATTCCTATTAATGCTATAATTCCAATTTTTTTTGCATCTATTTTTCCGTGCTTTATTAAGTATAGTAAAGAAAATAGCTTCTAATATTATAGATATTAGAATTTGTCTTGATAGTATTAATATACCGAATTAGAATGTATATATATTTATCTAATCCTTTTTTAAAAAAGCTGTATGCTCCTAAACATATAATTAATCCATACCATGCTCCTGTTAATGATGGTATTCCATAATCAATATAAACTTTTGAACTGCCTGTTAATTTCCAAATTAGTGGTAATCCTCTTGAATATATTGTTTGAATTACGAATATTATTAAAACTATGTATTTACCAATTTTCACCTTATCTTCTATAGTATAATTTTTAGCTAAAATTTTTTTTATTATAGTATAGTTAAAAATTTTTTCTTTTACTTTTTCCTTATTTATAAAAGGTTTCATTCTATTAATTTTTATGTTTTTTATATTTAATAATAGTTTTACTAAACAAGTTATATTATATGAAACAATACAAATCAAAAATATAAAAATAGTTCTATTAGATAAATCTTGTTGTAGTGTACTTAATTTTAATTCATATAGCCCTAATGTAATTAGCCAAATAGCATTGAATACAAAAATAGGAGAATATATCTTCTTGTTTATATACACTATATCTATAATACACATACTCGCTAATAATATTAATATAGCTATAATCACAGGTTATTTCCTCCTTATTCTTCTAATAATTAATTCTTTTATAAATACTGTTCTATTTCTAATCATTTTCATTATTCCATAATGTTTCATACTTGAGTTATTTGCATTATGTCGTCTATATTTAATGAGTGGTTTATTTAAAAAATATGATTTTCCATTCATTTCTGCAAGAATGCCTATCCATTGGTCGTGCATTTCAATATTGTTTGGAATTGGCAATATTTTTTCCTTTATTTCGCTTTTAAATGCCATACAACAACCTATATATGTATTTTTATATATGTTCTTTATTATACCGCTTTCCAGATTTTCTATATTTAAAAAATGATTTTTCAATAATTTTTTCATTTTCATTAATAATTTCAGCATCGTGTATTACTAATGTAGTTTTTTCTTCTTTAAATGCTTTTAATACTTCTTCTACTTTATTTTTATCCCATATGTCATCTTGGTCTGCAAGAAATATATATTCTCCATTACAATTTTGTATTGCATTTGCAAAATTTTGTTTAATTCCATTTTTAGGACCTTCTATTAGTTTTATTCTTTTATCGTTATTTATAAATTCTTTTATAATATTTATTGTATTATCTGTTGATGCATCGTCTGAAATTACTATTTCATCGTCTTTATTTAGGTTTAATAGAATTGTTTCTATTTGCTGTTTTATATATTTTTCTCCGTTAAAAGTAGCCATTGCTACAGATAGCCTTTTTTTACTATTTTCCATTAGACATTTTTCCTACTTTCATTCCAATAAATCTTGCTAACATATTTGGTACAAATTTTATTAATACTTTTATATTTTTGTCTCCGAATTGCTCTTTTTAGTACATATTTTGCCATTTCAACGCCACTGTTATTTACTTTATATTTATTTAAATATTCATTTTCTTTAAAAAATCTGCCTGTATCATAGTATCTTTTATATTGTTGCTTTATTGTAAAGTTATGTGAATGTATTACCTTAGAATCTGCACAATATTTTATTGTATAGCCATTCATAATTAATTTATATGCTATGTACATATCTTCGCTTATAGGTAGATTTTTATTATCGTATCCTTTTAATTTCACAAAAACTTCTTTCTTAATTGCAGATGCTGCATCTGAAAAAAAGAAGGTTCTAAGTTGTAATTTGTTTATATCATTTTTTGTAGTAAAATTCGATTTTTCTGGATAATTTAATTCTCTTGTATATTTTTCAATTGTATTATTATTACATAGTTGCCTACTATATGCTGCTTCACATTTTCCTTCTTCTATATCTTTTGTTAAATAATATAGCCACATTTCATCTTCAATAATTATATCTTGTGTAATAAATACTAATATATCTGCTTCACTTTCAAATGCTTCTTTTTCACGTGTTATACTATGTGAAAATTCTTGTGGTTGTATTGTTTTATAGTTGGCTTTTAATTTTTCTAATTTTTCTTTTGTACGGTCTTTTCCTTCTGTTAGAACATATCTTATTTTATTTATGTTTACTTGTTTTTGCTTTTTTATAGAGTTATCTAAATTTTCAATATATTGTTCTGCATTGTATAATGGACATATAATGTCTATTTTCATTTTTACATCGCTCCATCTTTTTTTATAACTTTTCCTATTGTTTTTAATATTATTTTCAAATCTCGCTTATTACCTCTTCTATCACAATACTCTCTGTCTAATTTTAATCTATCTTCAAACTCTAAATTATTTCTTCCTGCAACTTGCCATGGACCTGTTACCCCTGGTTTCATACTTACTATATAAGCATAATATTCTCCCATATCTTCTTTTTCGCTTGGTAAGTATGGTCGTGGACCTACTAAGCTCATTTCTCCTTTTATAACATTTATGAATTGTGGAAATTCATCTAAACTTGTTGCCCTTAAAACTCTTCCTATTTTTGTTACTCTAGGATCATTTTTAATTTTCTTATATCTTTTATATTCTTTTCCTATTTCAGTATTTTCCTTAATATGTTTATCTAAAATTTCTTCTGCATTTACTATCATTGTTCTAAATTTATACATTTTAAATATTTTTCCATTTTTTCCAATTCGTTCTTGTGTAAAAAATACTGGTCCATTTTCCTTAGAAAATAAGTTGAAAATAAATACTACTACAGTTATTGGTATTAATAATATAAGTCCTATTATTCCAGAAACTATATCTATACTTCTTTTCATTATTATACTAAACATATCTCTCATCTTTCTTGCTATAAAGCGTTTTTTTATATCTACTACTAAAAGATCTTTACTTAATGTAGATATGTTTGATTGTTCTACAATCATTTTTTTCCTCCTTACTTGATAGTATAATTTTTCTAATAATTTGGAAAAATACTATTCCTATTATTACACCTATTGAATCTATTATTACATCTTGTATTCTTCCACTTCTTCCTCCTACAAAAAGCTGATGTATTTCATCTGTAATAGCAAAAACAATTCCAAATATTGCACTAATTCCAATTTTTAATTTTATACTATTTTTTAATATCAGTTGAAACATCATATTTGAAATTAAAATTCCACCTAAAATATATATAGTTAAATGTGCCATTTTTCTAATTACTGGTTCTATTTTTTCTATTTTTATTTGCCTTTCTTCTTGTTCCCAAATATTTGTTAAATTTATAATATCAATAATTTTTCCTGCTACTTTATTACTTATTCCACTTGATTTACTACCATTCTGAGCAGAAAATGAAAATACAACTAACATCCATAATATAACTAATATTATTGATATACTTTGTTTTATTTTCATAAATGCCTCCACTATTTTGGTTTATTTATTATTTTAACTTACGCCTTTAGACATCATTATACTTCATTAATCGATATAATGCAAGTTTTTATTACCAAAATTTCGCTTTGTAACGCTAAAGTATTTTGTGTTTGACCAAATTATGATAACATACTTTCAAATTATTTCTTTTATTAAAGTATTTGAATTTCGTTCAATAGTTTCAAAAATTACTATTGACGGTTTAATCTCATTTATTAATTCTTTTTTATATTCTTCTCTGTGTACATAAATTACTTTTTTATACAATTTTGAAAAATATTCTTGCATATCTGTTCTAAAGGAATCTCCTATGAATAGTACTGTTTTATCATTTTCAGAATTAGATATGTACTGTTCATTTCCAATATTTTTACATTGGATTTCAGAGTAAAAATTAGTAACTTTCAATTGTTTTTCATATTTTTTGTGTTCCAAACTAGCAAAATTTGCTAAATCATGCGTATCTATTTTCTCATCAACTTCAATTTGTAAATCTGCTATATTGTAATTGAATTTAGAATCTATTTCTTTTTGCAATGCAATTGCACCTACACAAGCGCCTATTTTATTCCAATGAGTGTCATATTTTCTATATACTTGATATCTTTCTTTTGCTTCTAATAATTCTTGTTTCGGATATACTATGTTAATATCAGAGTTGTTTTTTATATATTCAATTAATTCTTCTGTTCTGCTTTTACTATTTTTTATAGGAATTATATCTGGCAAATATTCTCTATATACATTTTCTTTATTAGGCAAAATTAAATAATATAATTCTATAGATTTTTCTTTTAATTTATTAGAGTTTAACTGCATTTTTTCTAGTAGATTTTCTTTATCTTTTTGCGTAAAACTTTCTATTCCTTGTAACTGTTCTATTGTTTTATCTCCTCTATAAAATAGCCATCCTTCTTTACCCAATATTACTCTATCATCTACTGTAGTTTTAAACAATTCATAATTTATATCTGTCCATATTTTTCTAAGATTGTTTCTAAACGGTAAATGATCATTATAATAATTATCAAATTCTTTAGGGTACTGTGTTATAGTTGATATTTTTAATTCTGGTTTTTTATTTAATTCTCTGTTTTCATTATTCGAAACTGGTATATGTTCTTTCAAAAACCAGAATGATATTTGAGGAACAGTAATTTCAACTATAAAAATTATAATTATTATTAAATCAGATATTTTCTTTTTCATCATTAACTCCTTTAGAATCTAAAATATATAAATGGATTATATGTATTGCTAGCTAACATTATAATACATATAAACATCAACATTAAAATTACTATTGATTCTATATATTTATTATAAAATTTCATTATTTTTTCTCTATTTTTTAATTTTTTAAATAATTTTTGTACTATTCCTGCAAATAATATTGATATAAAAATAATTAATATATACCTATTGTTAATTATTTTACTATAGTCAAAATAATACACTTCATTTTTAGGTATAAACATTACTTTCAAATATTTTATTGCATTTTTTAAACCATTTGCTCTAAAAAATACCCAACCTACTAATACTACTAATAACGTGTATATATAATTTATTACCTTAAACTTATTTTTGTCTAATAAGTTTTTTAGCTTGATTCTTTCTAATACTATAAATAGTCCATTATATATCCCCCATATAATGAAATTCCATGCTGCTCCATGCCAAAAGCCTGTTGCTAAGAAAACAATGCTTAAATTTATATATGTTCTTATCTTCCCTTTTCTATTTCCTCCTAGTGGTATATATAAATACTCTTTAAACCATGTTGATAATGAAATATGCCATCTTCTCCAAAACTCTGTTATTGAATTTGATAAATATGGTAAATCAAAATTCTCCATAAAATCAAATCCAAACATTTTTCCTAATCCTATAGCCATATCACTATAACCTGAAAAATCAAAATAAATTTGTAACATATAGCAAACTGCCCCTAGCCAAGCTATTGGCATATTAATTGCACTTACATTAATATCAAATATGTAATCCGCTATATAAGCTAAAGAATTCGCAAGTATTACTTTTTTAGATAAACCATAAACAAAACGTCTTATTCCATAAGCAAATTTTTCTATTGTTGTTTCTCGTGAGTTTAGTTGTTTTTCTATGTCGTGATACTTAACAATTGGACCTGCTATTAATTGTGGAAAAAATGATATATATAATGATAACTTTAATATATTTTTTTGTACTTTTATTTCATTTTTATATAAATCAAAAATATATGATATTATTTGAAATGTATAAAAAGAAATTCCTATTGGTAAAGCAATATCTTTTATAGGAATTATCGTGATATTAAATATTTTATTAATGTTTGATGCAAAAAAATTAAAATATTTAAAATATCCTAATAAACTCAAATTAAATATAATTGCTATTACTAAAATAATTCTTTTTTTTATTGTTGTTTTACTTTTATCTAAAATGATTCCTAAAATATAATTTATAATAATAGAAAAAATCATTAGTATTATATATCTAGGTTCACCCCAACTATAAAAAATCAAGCTAAATATTAATAGAATAGTATTCCTATATTTTTCTTTGGATATATAATATATTCCCAATAATATTGGTAGAAATATCCATAGAAATGTCATCGAACTAAATACCATTTTATCTTCTCCTTTCAATATTCGCTATTATAATATATAATTTTACATAATGCAATACATTTGTATTTTTTTGTTTAGTAAAGTTATGTTGACATATTATAGTAAATTTAACTACTAGTAACCTAGAAAAGGCTATGCTCTCTGCCTTGTGAAATTTACAAAAATAATTCATCGAAAAAGAAGAACTGCAAATAAAATTGCAGTTTCTTTTTATATTATTAATTTTTCATTATAAAAGATTTTATCATATACTTTTCTTATACTTTCCATATTTTTTATAGAGGTATACTCATTCTTTGCATATTCTTGACCTGTACAAGCTATTTTCCTTGATATATTTTTGTTTTGAATTGCAAATTTTATTTTTTCTTTTAAATCTTCTTCATTTCCATATTCGTATAGTAATCCTGTTTTCATATCTTCTATTAATTCTGCTGTTCCTGCTGTATTGCTACCTATTACTAATAATCCTGATAGCATTGCTTCTACTGTGGTCCTTCCATATGCTTCAGATTTAGAACAATTAAAAGATATATCTGCCTTATCGAAGAAATCTTTTACATTTTTATTAAACCCTATATAATCAACATTATTTTCTAAGCCTAAACTATTTATTAATTGATTCAATTCATTTTTTGCCTTAGTATTTGCATACCCTAATAATGTTAAATGGAATTTTCGTTTTGTTTCATTTTTTAACAAACTAAGTGCTTTTAATAATTCTTTTTGCCCTTTTCCATCTTGTATTGTTCCAGCTAAAACTAGTTCAATAATACTGTCTTTTTTAAATATTTCTTTATTTTCATTATAATATTTTGATACATCAATTCCATTATATATCATATAGATATTATTATTATTTATTAATTTGCTATATTTATTATATACACTTTTTGAAATTGTTATTATTGCTGTTGATTTTTCTATTAATTTTAAAGCTTTTTCTTTATTGAAAAATTTAGCATTTTGGTCTTCTTCTAAAAATTCTCTAATATGCCATATTACTTTTATATTGTTCTTTATTGCTGCTTTTGCAGCTACATATGAATATAAAGAATTTATATGTATTAAGTCTACCTTTTCTGCTAATAAAATTTTCTCTATTTTCTTTATTGCAAATGTATTTAAAAATGTTTTTATATAGTATTTAAAATTAATTAGCATTTTTTCATTTATTTTTCTATAATTACTAATAATCCACGAATATGATTTTACTACATAATATTTTAATCCATTATTTTTTAAATACTCTTCTATTTCTCCATGACCTGGTATTATTACTATTACATTATATTCTTTTGTTTCTTGCAAATGCTTTGCAAGAGCTATCATAGATAACGTTGCCCCTGACAACAATGCATCAGTCCCTACAAAAGCTATCTTTTTCATCTTATCTTCCTTTACAATATATTCTCTTTATTAAGCTTGTTATATCTTGTTTTATTACATTTTCTTCAATGTTATATACTTGTTCTTCTTTAATTTTTATATTATTCTTCTCTAGCCAAACATTAAATAACCTTTCTGATAAAAAGCCATACACTCTAGAATTATATGAATTATAATTAGTTATTTTTATCCTTGTTTCTAATTCAAATAATATATCAAAAAGCCATTCTAAATATCTATTTAATAATTTCTTAGGCATTATAAACATATTAAAAGCGTAAAAAGATTTTTTAGACATAACATTTTTTAATGCTACTTCATAATCTGGATATTTTTCTAACATAATTTTTTCACACATTTTCAAGTCATTAATATTATGAAGCTTACTATATTGTTCTTCTAATGTATATTTTGCAATATAAGTTTTTTTAGGCAAAATGCAATCATAGTTATTTAAAGTTTTTAAAATGTATTGCTCATTTAATACATTCTTTAAATTCTTTTTTAACATGCCTTTAAAGAAATATCTTCTATAATGAACTAATCCTACTATTTCAGCATTTGAATTTTTCCATATCCAATACAAAGCTGTTAATTCACAATAATTTTTATTTTTGTTTGAAATATTATCTCCTATATTATCTTTCAAGTATCCAAAATCTTCTTTTATATCATTTGCTCCAACTTGTATTGGTTTATAAATTTTATTGCTTGGTAAATTTGTTTTTTTATGTGTTGCTATATATATAATTATGTCCATAGAAACATCTCCTTTTACAAGCCATAATTATACATAAAACCATTACAAATTTCAAGTTATTTTTATAAATTATTCGCTATATCCTGTTTTCTTAACAATTTGAGCACTTATTTCCTTTACTTTACTACTTACTTCAAATCCTGTTTGACCATAAACTTTTTCATGTAGTTGTTTTACGTTAGATTCCAAAGTAATTGGTGGTCCATACCATACTCCATTAATAGTTGCTCCTTTAGTATTATATGGCCAACCTATACTATTAGTTATTTTGTATGTTGCAACTTGTGGTAATAATCCAATTATTTCACTACCACTAATATTAGTATATACTTCTGGTAATAAAGTATCTGCTAATGAATTTAATTTTGATATACTCATAGATTTCGCTTTGTTTACTACTGCCATTAAAACATCTCTCATTCTTTCTGTTCTTTTATAATCTCCACCAGCTGTATATCTAATTCTTCCATAAGCTAAAGCTTGTACACCATTTAAATTTTGAGTTCCTGCTTTTGTTACATTTGCTGAACTTTTTCCTGTTACTTTTACTATTTCTGCTATATAACCATTAATATATTTTAGTTCTTCATTTGTTACGTTTATGTTAACTCCACCCACTGCATTTACAATGTCTACTACAGATTCGAAATTTACTGTTACAAATTCTGTTATATTTAAGTCTAAGTTTTCGTTTAATGTACTCATTGCTAAGCTAGCACCACCATATGAATATGCGTGTGTAACTTTATCTAAACTTCTTCCTGTAATGTTTAAATATGTATCTCTATATACTGATACTAAATTTACTTCTTTTGTTTTTTCATTTATTACTGCAAGTATTATACAATCACTTCTTGTTCCTTTTTCTAATTCGTCTGACCTACTATCTACTCCAAAAATTGCAATTGTACGATATCCTGCCATTTTTTCTGCAACACCATCATTTACCTCTATATCCTTAGCATTAATATCTACATATTTTAACTTTCCTAATTTGTCCTTCACATACCAAGCTCCTACCCCTGCAACTACTCCTAAAAGTATTATTATAATTAATAATATAACTATAAGTATTTTTTTCCATATCTTCTTTTTTCTTTTTTCTCCCATACTATCACCTCTTAAAATTATTTTTGTTTTTACATTTTTTCTGGCATTTCAATTCCTAATAATTTTGCTGCTGATTTTAAAACTAAACTTGTTGCATATGTTAGGTATAATCTTGCATTTTGTATATTTTCATTTTCTACTATAATTTTATTTTCATTATAAAAGCTAGTATATGCTTTTGATAAATCTATTAAAAAATGTGCTAAAATTGAAGGTTCATTTTTTCCGAATAGCTTGATTTATTGTGCTTTCATATGAATATAATAATTTTATTATTTCTATTTCCTCTTTTTTTTGTAAGTTATTTATATTCACTTTTTCCAATTCAGGAGTATATAAAACTTTATTTAATACACTTTTAGCTCTTACATATGTATACTGCACATATGGACCTGTTTCACCACTAAAATTTAACATTACATCCCAGTCAAATATTTCATCCTTTATTCTATTTCCAGATAAATCGTTAAATATTATTGCTCCTATTCCTACTTTTTTAGCAGTATCTTGTTTTTCTTCTTCTGTTAGTTCATTATCTTTCTCCTCTATTACTTTTTCAACTCTTGCTATTGATTCTTTTAGCAAATCTTCTACTTTTATTATATTTCCTTCACGTGTAGACATTTTACCTTCTTTTAAATGTACCATTCCATATGCTACGTGCTCTAAACCTTGTAATGATTTCTGGCTAATTCCAAGTAATTTTGCTACTTCAAATATTTGCTTAAAGTGTAAATTTTGTTCATATGCCACTACATATATGCATTTATCAAAGTCATATGTTCTTGCTCTGTAAAGAATAGCGGCTAAGTCTCTTGTTGCATAAATTGTTGAACCATTCGATTTACATATTATACATGGTGGCATATTTTGTTCTTCTAAGTCTATAATTTTAGCACCATCAGACTCTATTAGTTTTCCTGTTTTATCAAGAATAGAAATTACTTCATCTGTTTTATCTGAATAAAATGCTTCTCCATTTAATGAGTCAAATTTTATACCCAATAAGTCATAGATTCTATAAAATTCTTTTAAGCTAACTTCTCTAAATTTTTTCCATAACTCTACACAATATTTTTCGCCTTGCTCTAATTTTTTAAAATTTTCTCTACACATATTTAAAACGTTTTCGTCTTCTTTACATAAATTGTTTATTCTAATATATATTTTTGTCAATTCTTCAATAGGATTTTCGTATATATTGTATTCTTGTCCCCAGCGTTTATATCCTTCTATTAATTTTCCAAACTGCGTTCCGTAGTCTCCTAAATGATTTATGCTTATTGTATTATAACCTTGTGCTTTATACATATTATATAAGGCTCGACCTATTAACGTTGTTCTTAAGTGTCCTATATGAAATGGCTTTGCAATATTAGGAGAAGAATATTCTACTATTACTGTTTTCCCTTTTCCTTTTTCGTTATGTCCGAATTTATCACCTTTTTCATTAATTTCTTCTAATACGGTTTTAATCATAACTTCTTTTGAAACTATGAAGTTAATGTAACCTCCACTTACTATAACTTGTTCAATATTTGTGTTTTGTATGTCTATACTATTTTTTATTTCTTCTGCTATTACTTGTGGAGCTTTTTTTAAATTTTTAGCTAATTTAAAGCACGGAAATGCATAGTCTCCCATTTCTTTATCTTTAGGTATTTCTATATAACTTTCTATTTCATCTATATTAATATTAACTGAAGCGGTAATAATCTTTGCTATTTCATTTTTAAAATCTATCATTTTCCTTCTTCCTTTCTAATATATTTTAAGATTATATCAAAAAATATATTGGTTGTCACTAAAATTTTACAATATTGTCTATTATATGTGTTATTTTTCTTCTTTATAATAAAACAGGATATATTGCTATACCCTGTACACTATTTCTATTACTTTGTAAAATATCTACTTTATGCTCTTGGATGTGCGTGTTTATATATACTTTTTATATTTTCATCTTGGAATTGCATATATACTTGTGTAGATGATATATCTGAATGACCAAGCATTGTTTGTATAGATTTTAAGTCTGCTCCGTTTTGCAATAAATGTGTTGCAAATGAATGTCTTAATACGTGTGGTGTAATATCTTTTGTTATATGGGCTTGTTCTTTATAGTATTTAACAATTTTCCAGAACCCTTGACGAGTAAGTCTTTTTCCATTTGTATTAACAAATAAAGCTTTTACATTTTCATCTTTTATTAATATTGGTCTAGAGTGTTCTATATATTCTGCTAGTGCTTTTAATGATAATGACCCTAGTGGAATATTTCTTTGTTTTGATTTTGCTCTACAAGTTACTAATCCATTTTTTAAGTTAATATCGTCAATATCTAAAGCAATAATTTCAGAAACTCTCATTCCAGTAGCATATGCAAATTCAAGCATTGCTTTATCTCTAATTCCTTTTAAGTCTACATTTTTTGGTTGGCTTAATAATAATTCAATTTCATCTGATGATAAAATTGTTGGAGCTTTTTTTTCTACTTTTGGTGATTGTATTTTTTCAGTAGGATTCTTTTTTATTTTTTTATTACGTAATAAAAATTGATAAAAAGACCTTATTGATGCTATATTTCTTGATATTGTTGATGTTTTTTTACCTATATCTTGTAAGTATTGGAAGTACTCATTTACATCTTCTTCTGTTAGTTTTGCATAATTTAGTTTTTTTGAATTAAGATATATTTCAAATTGCTTTATATCTCTTCTATATGATTGTAACGTGTTGTCCGATAATTTCTTATCATCTTTTATAAATTCTAAAAAATTGTTTACTTGTTTTTCCATTCTTTCTTCCCCTACCCTTAAACTTTATTTATGTTTTTACAATTTACATAACACTTATGTTATATCAAATTAATTAAAAATTGTAAAGAGATTTTTTATATTTTTTTTATTTTTTTTACATCAAAAATATTTTGAACAAATTTGCAATAAGTTTGTTGAAATATATACTTCTACAAATGCAGATATTTCGAGACCAATTAATATTAATCCTGAAAATATAGTATGTCTTGTTACTTCTAGTTTTATATTTTCTTTTCTTTTGTCTTTTAATATAGATTTGTATAGTTTCATTCCGCTTACTGCTAATGACAATATACAAGGAATAAATAGTATATTTTGTAATAATATCGCAAGCCCAACAAATGCTGTTCCTTCTCCTGAGCCTAAAGTTGCAATACAAGAAGATATAGTATATCCTAAACAAAATCCTCTATATGCTATTATCCCATACACAATTGGTATCCCTATTACTGTTGAGCCAACAAACCATAAAATTATTGTTAATATGAAATTTGAAATACATAATTGTTGTAATAATTGTGTTTGGTTTATAGTAATATTTTGTTTTAGGCTAGTTATAAAGTTATTTATATATGTACTTATTTCATCTATTTGAACTTGATTAGCATTATTTATAAATATTATTCCAAAAATTAAACCTATTACAAATATTATTGTTATAATTCCATAATCTCTTATATTGTTTTTTAGATAAGAAATTAATATTGTTTTTATTTTATTATCTTGTTTTTTTCCTAAGTTTCTCAAATTATTACCTCCCATTATGCATTTTTTCTTATACATAATGTCTATGTAATAAAATGAATTTTAGAACTATGTCCTATCTGTTATTTTTCCGATATACTCCTCCACCTCCAGCTTGTATTCCTAATTTTCCTTCTCGTGCAAGTATTATATTTTTTGCGTTTTTTAAACCTACTATTTGCTCTATATCATCTTCTGAAAGTTTATGTAATATATTCATTTCTGTATCAAAGCAATTTAGTAGTTTGTCTATCGTTTTTGAACCTAAGCCTGGTATAAATGATAGTGGCACTTGATAAATATATGGTGGTCTCGTTTTAGGGCTTATACTTTCTTTTTTATCTTTTATTTCTTCTATCCTATCAAGTACACCCATTGTTATATTTTTACTATCGCAATTAGGACATATTTTTACTGGTGGATTTCCTTGTATATTTTTTTCACAAGTTTCACAATAAGTTCTATGATATTTTCCTAGTTTAGGGTCTAAACCATAATTAGATAATATTTTTCGACCGTCTTCATTTTTTAATGCTTTTATAATTTCTTTAAAGCTAATATCTTCTACTAATATTTTATTGTATTCTCTAGCAATTTTAGGTAATGAGTGTGCATCAGAGTTTGTTAAAAAAGTTTTATTTTCTAATTCAGATATTTGGTCTGCTAAGAATGTATCCGAACTTAAACCTAATTCTATTGCTATAATTTTATTAAATTTTTCCTTGAAGATTTTTTCTAATCTATCTGTACAATTGCCATAAAAACTTTTATGTGGTGTAAATGCGTGTGCTGGTATTAATATTCCATTATATTTTTCTACTATATCTATTAAGTAATATGCTGAAATATCCGCCCTTTGAGAGCTTAGTGTAATATTTTTTATATGTTGTTGCATTTCTTTAGAAAAGCCTTTTATATCTTTTAAAGTTGGAAAAAAACATATATTATGTGCACTGCCTGTTTTTCCTGCATCATTTATTTCTGCTGTTTCAATTTCACTGCCTAAAAGAATACATACTTTATCTTTATAAATTATTCCTCCATCTGCTATTTCATAGGCTTCACCATTTTTTAAAAATTCTTCTATATCTTCTATAACATATGGAGAAGCACAATCTATTATTCCCACTACATTTATTCCTTTACGTTCTACACATTCTTTTGCGATATTTTCAAAATTTAAGCTTTTAGCAGCTGTTATTTTTATTGGTTTATTTGATTTACTTCTTCCTATGTGTACGTGTAAATCTGCAAAAATTTCATACATTTTTTCTTCACTCTTTTCTATTATATTAAATAGAGGATTTTAAAAAATCCTCTATTGTTATATTATCTACCATCTTCATCTTTAGTTCTATCTTCTTTTTCTTTAGGTGTTGCTAATCTTTCTACCTTATCTTCCATTAATTCTAAATCTGCTTTTTCGTTATCTTGTTGTAGTACTAATTCATATTTAGCCTCTTGTGCCATTCTTATTGCTTCTATTATATCTGTTGCATTATTAAATGCTTGACTTGCTAGTCCAATTTTATTACCTTTTCTTGGAATATGTAAATCATAATAACCTTTTTCAGTATTCCATCCCATTTTATTTCACCCTTTCTATGCAGTTAGTTCTTCTGTAACGCATACAAATTCTTTAAATTTATCCATATATATATTATTTTTCCCTTTCATATTCCTATATTCTAATAAAACTAGAGCTTCATCAACTGGGAATCCTCGTCTTTCTGGTCTATTTAATAGCATTCCTCCAAAATTATCTACTAATTCTAATATATCGCTTTCTTTTTCTCGTGGTTCGCTACCACTATATCTATTTACTTCTTCACATATTTTACAAAATCTTTTATCAAATCCTAATGTTTGAAGATACTCTGCTCCTTCCTTTGCATAGGATTTTATTTTCATTAAGTCTTGAGGATTGGTTGGCTTTTTGCAGGCACATAATAATGATGCTGTTAAAACTAAATTTTTGTCTACATCAATGTTCATATCTTCTATAAACATACGTGCTAACTCTGTTTTGAAGATAACTGAATTATCGTAGAAAATATTTGTCTTTCTCTTTAAATAATAAACTATTTCCATTTTTCTTATATGGTCTTGTTCAGACAATATATAATCTGCAAAAGTTTCCATATGTTCCTCCTATCCACTATAAGTAATCTTTTGTTATAATCAACTTAATTATATGATATATGTATGTACAATTCAAGCATATTACAAAAATGTAATATGCTTGTAATATTATTGAATTATTTCATTTTACTAATCTTTATAGAATACTTGTTTTCCATTTAGCTTGATTTCTTCAATTTCTTTTTCAAGATTTTTTATAGTTGAATTGTTATATATTATATAATCTGATTTTTCTTTTATGTAGTTATTATTCTTTTGTATTTTTAATCTTTTCTCTGCTATTTCTTCACTAATATTATCTCTTGAACAAATTCTGTGTATTTTATTTTCTTCATTTGCTATTATTCCTATTACTAAATCACATATATTATTTAAATTACTTTCAAATAAAAGAGGTGCATCAATAACTATTATACTTCTATTATTGTTTCTTCTTATTTCCTCTTTTATTTCTTTTACTACATATTGAAAAGTAAGTTCATTTAAAGTATTTCTTTTATCATCATTTTCGTAAATTAATTTTGCAAGTTTCTTCCTTTTTAACTCTCCGTCTTCATCAATTATTTCTTTACCAAAATGTTCAACAATTGCTTTCAAGTATGAACTTCCTTTTTTAGCTAATTCTTTTGCTGTTTTATCTGCATCTATAATATACACATTATATTTTTCTTTTAATATAGAGCATACTGTAGTTTTACCTGCTCCTGAGCTACCTGTAATTCCTAATATTTTCATTTTTTGTTATTTCAAATTACAAAATATTTTATAATTTGATTACTTTCTCCTTATATTTATTTAGGTTTTTTAGATATACCTATAAACCTTTTACAGTGTTAAAATAGCATTTCTTGCCATTTCATCACATCTATTGTTGTATTCGTTATCCGAATGACCTTTTACTTTTATAAATTCTATATTATGAATTTTACTTAATTCATATAATTCTTGCCATAATTCTTTATTTTTTACTGGTTTTTTTGATGAATTTCTCCAACCATTTTTTAACCAACCATAAATCCATTTTTGATTAAATGCATTTATAACATATGCACTATCACTATACAATTTAACTTTACAACTATATTTTAATTGTTTTAATGCTTCAATTACTGCTGTTAATTCCATTACATTATTTGTAGTATTTTTTTGTGCCCCAGATATTTCTTTTTTTGTATTTTTATACATTAATATACTTCCCCAGCCACCTGGACCTGGATTTCCTGAACACGCTCCGTCTGTATATATTATAACATCTTCCATTTGTATCCTCTTTCCTTTTTCAAAAAAATATAACAAGATTTTACAAAACTTTTATATAATATTTGAAAATTTTTTTGTTTTATGATATTATAACAATAAATTGCTTAAATATGCAATATGGGAGGTAAAATTTATGAGTAAAGTACTTGGAATTATTGCTGAATATAACCCATTTCATAATGGTCATGTATATCATATTAATGAATCAAAAAAAGCAGTAGAAGCGGAATATACTGTTGCAGTTATGAGTGGTAATTTTGTTCAACGTGGCGATACTTCTTTAATCGATAAATGGTCAAAAGCCCAAATGGCGCTTGAAAATGGTATCGATTTAGTAATTGAATTACCTTTAATATATAGTATCTCTAGTGCAGAAAATTTTGCAGAGGGTGGTATAAAAATATTAAATTCTTTAAATTTAGTAAATTATCTTTCTTTTGGTTCTGAACTTTGTGATGTAAACATTTTAAATGAATTTGCTAATGTATTATATTATGAACCGAAAGAATTTGTTTCAGTTTTAAACCACGAATTAAGCAAAGGTTTTTCATATCCTAAAGCACGAGAAAATGCTTTACTTATGTATTTAAATGATATTAGAAAATATGCCAATATTTTATCTAGCCCTAATAATATTCTTGCTATAGAATATTTAAAGGCATTAAAAAAATATAAAAGTCCTATTATACCTGTTAGTATTAATAGGCATAAGGTTGATTACAATAGTACTCAAATTGTTGATGGTTTCGCTAGTGCTACTGCAATTAGACAAATAGCTACAACAAGTGATGTATGGAGTTTACGTCAGGCTATGCCAAAATCTTCTTTTGATATTATGTATGAATGTTTACGTGCTGGAAAAACTGTGGGTAGCTTAGCAAAATTCGAACGTGAAATTATATATAATTTTAGAAGAATGTCTGTTGAAGAAATTGCTGAATTACCAGATGTATCTGAAGGTTTAGAACATGCAATAAAAAATGCGGCTAATTCTTGTAATACAATTTCGGATTTGATAAAAATGATTAAAAGTAAACGATATACTCAAACTAGATTAACAAGGGTTTGCTTATATTCTTTGCTTAACATTACAAAAAAAGATATGTTAAATTCTAGAAAAGTAAGTCCATATATTCGTGTTCTTGGATTTAACGCTAAGGGAAAGGAACTTCTTTCAGCAATTAATCATTCTAATCCAAAATTAGATATAATAACTTCTGTAAAAAAATACTTAGATACATCTAATAATAAAATATTAAAAAGTATGTTAGAAAAAGATATTTTCGGAACAGATATTTATACTTTAGGCTATGATTATGAGTCTGTAAGTAATCTTGATTATACTCATAAAATAATTACTTTGTAATTTTTATAAAAAAATAGTATATAAAGTTAGACATTTTATATACTATTTTTTATTTTAAGATACTGTTTCTTTTAATTTTACTAATGTGTTCAAGGCTTCAATTGGAGTTAATTCATTTAAATTTATTTTATCAATTTCGTGTGCTAATTCAGCTAATTTATAATTGTACATATCTAATTGGCCTTCCTGATGATTTGTATTATTTTTTTTACCATTTTTATTAACAATTGAACTTTTTCTTTCTAATGTTTTTAATATTTCATTTGCTCTTTTTACAATAGGTGCCGGAACTCCAGCAAGTTTTGCTACGTGAATACCATAACTTTCATCTGTTCCACCTTCTACAATTTTTCTTAAAAAAATTATATCTTCTCCTTTTTCTTTAACTGCAATTGAATAATTTTTTATGCCTTCTATTTCATTTTCCAATTCTGTTAATTCGTGGTAATGTGTTGCAAATAAAGTTTTAGCTCCGGCATTTTTCTTTATCTGCTATATAACTTGCTACTGCCCACGCAATAGATACTCCATCGTATGTGGATGTTCCTCTTCCTATCTCATCTAATATAATTAAACTATCACTTGTAGCCTCTTTTAAAATGTTTGCTACTTCAGTCATTTCCACCATAAACGTACTCTGCCCCATACTTAAATCATCTGATGCTCCAACTCTTGTAAATATTTTGTCTACTATTCCAATACTAGCCTCTTTTGCTGGTACAAAGCTTCCAATTTGTGCCATTAATGTAATTAAAGCTACTTGCCTCATATATGTAGATTTTCCTGCCATATTTGGCCCGGTTATTATAGATAGTCTATCATTTTCTTTATCTAAATATGTGTCATTTTCAATAAAACTACCACTTGGCAACATTTTTTCTATAACCGGATGTCTTCCTCCAATTATGTTGATTACTCCATCTTCAGTAATTTTTGGTTTTGTATAGTTTAAATCTTGTGCAACTATTGCAAATGCTGTTAACACATCTAGTGTAGAAATAATATTTGCCGAATTTTGTATTCTTTTTATTTCACTTGCTATTTTGTTTCTAATTTCTAAGAATAAATCATATTCTAAATTTATTAGTTTTTCTTCTGAACCTAAAAGCTTTTCTTCCAATTCTTTTAACTCTTCTGTAATATATCTTTCTGCATTTGTTAATGTTTGCTTTCTAATAAATCTATCTGGTACTTGAGCTAAATTAGATTTTGTTACTTCTATAAAATAGCCAAATACTTTATTAAATCCTACTTTTAGATTTTTTATACCTGTTTTTTCTTTTTCTTCTACTTCTAATTCTAATAACCACTTTTTACCATCTGTTGTAGCAGTTTTTAATTCGTCTACTTCATCATTGTATCCTTTTTTTATTATACCTCCTTCTTTCACTGTTATAGGTGGTTCTTCAACTATGGCTTTATCTATAATTTCATAAATATCTTTTAGCTCATCTAGGTTATTATAAAGTTTTTGTAGTAATAGTGAATTTGTTTGTGATAATATGCTTTTTATTTCTGGTAAATTTCCTACTGAATTTTTTAGAGAAATCAAGTCTCTTGCGTTAGCATTTCCATATGATATTTTTCCAATTAATCTTTCTATATCATAAACTTTTTTTAAACTTGCAATTATGTCTCCTCTAAGCATTATACTTTCTTTTAACTCTTCAACTGCATCTAGTCTATTAGTAATTTCTGTTTTATCTATTAATGGGTCGTTTATCCAACGCCTTAGTGCCCTTCCCCCCATTGATGTACACGTTTTATCTAAAACCCATAATAATGTTCCTCTTTTAGATTTGTCTCTCATCCTTTCAGTTAATTCCAAGTTACGCCTAGCATTTATGTCTAAAGACATATATCTATTTGTATTGTATATTTCTATTTTGTTTATGTGTTCTAGTTTAATTTTTTGAGTTTGATTCAAATAATCTAGTAAACCATTTATAGCAGATACTATAAATAACTTGTCTTCATAGTTTTGTATTTTTTCTTTTTTGTCGTTAATCACCTCATAATTTTGAAGATTAGTTGTTTCTTGATTGAATGATGCTTCATCAGTTTTAGAAATATATGTTCCAAATCTTTCTTTAATTTTATTTACTTCTTCTAAACTTGAATATAATAATTCATTTGCAATTATTTCTGATGGTGAAAAACGAGCCATTTCTTCTAATAGTCGTTCAAAATTGTTTGTTTCATTTATTTGTGTTGCATAAAATTCCCCTGTTGATATATCGCAAACTGCTACTCCAAAATATATTCCTTTTTTGAATATGCTCATAATATAATTATTTTTCTTTTCTTCTAATAAGTTTGATTCTATAACTGTTCCTGGTGTTACTACCCTTATAACATCTCTTTTTACTATTCCTTTTGCTTGTTTTGGGTCTTCTAACTGTTCACATATTGCTACTTTGTATCCTTTGCCTATTAATTTTGCAATATACATTTCTGCTGCGTGAAATGGCACTCCGCACATTGG
>CANRAM010000003.1 GCA_947628605.1 uncultured Clostridia bacterium
AAAAAATTGATAAAGTAATATTGAAACAAGCAATATATGCTACTTTTCAAAATAGAAATACAGAAAATGATTTGAAAGACATAGAACGTATAATAGAAACTATTATAAAAGATAAAACATTACATACTTCATGGGCTGATTACAAGGACAAGCACAGTTATGCAAAAAATATAGACTTGAAAGATATAATTAATGCAATTGAATTTATAAAAAATGAGATTAAATGAGGAATAATAGAAAACAGATTAACTTTTTTAAAATTTTTTAGATATTTTTTAGATATTCAAACACAAACAAAAAACCAATGGCTTGAAACCATTGATTTTACTGGTGAACCGAAACTTTCTAAATCCGAAATTTGACAACAAAAAAATACATCTTTAGCTTTTCCGCTATTTAAGTATTGCTTATTATGCTACTTTTATTCCTGTATCAATTATTTCTTGAACAAAAGGATTTCCTTCTTCAAAGTCTTCTACTTTTATAGGATGTGGTTCTATTCTTAAATCTATATTTCGTGTTAGCATCATAAGTTCAACCATTAAATCAAAAACATTATTATCACTATTAATAATAATTGCTACATCTATATCACTATCTTCAGTATTTGTTCCCTTAGCGCAAGAACCAAATAAATACACTGCTTTAATGCTAAAATGTTTTGATATTTCTTTAATATATTCTTCTACATTTTCAAGAATTTCTATATCAACATTTTCTTTACTTTCAATCCAATAATTCATTAAATCTATATTATTCATAATTATTATCACCTTTTTTAATATAATAAATCCACTATATTATCAATTTTATACGAATTAATAATATAGTGGATAACTTATACTGGGTTCGTATAAGACTTTCTTGGTGAGCCAGGAGGGGTTCGAACCCCCGACCCCAGGCTTAGAAGGCCTGTGCTCTATCCAACTGAGCTACTGACCCATTTGAAGTACACCAATAATATTAGCACAAAAAATAGCCTGTGTCAATCAAAATAGAATAAAAAATAAAAAAATATAGACTAACTATATGAAAAAATACAAAAATAGTATACAATATAATATATAAAGGAGATTAAATATGAAACAAGAAAGCAAGAAAATAACTATGCACGAAATAATATGGAATACCGTCATATTTAGTATAATAGGTCTAATAATAGAAACACTATTTTGTTATGCAACAACAGGCGTAATTGAGTGTAGAAAAGGATTAATATGGGGTCCATTATGTCCTGTATATGGTGTAGGAGCGACAGTACTAATAACACTATTAAAACAATATAAAAATAGTACTATAAAACTATTTTTATTAGGATGCATATTAGGAAATATAGTAGAATACACATTAAGTTATATGTTAGAAGCAATGTATGGAACCAGATTTTGGGATTATTCATATATTAGACTAAACTTAAATGGAAGAATATGCATTAAATACTCAATGTTTTGGGGAATACTTGCAGTATTATTAATAAAATTAATAGAACCACCAATAAATAAATTAATAAATAAAATACCGCAAAGTAAAAGAAAAATAATAGATATAGCAGTAGTAACATATTTAGCAATAGACTGTATAGCAACAGTATGGGGAATACAAGCATATCAAAAAAGAGTAGACAATCAAATAAACAAAATATCAAAACAACAAGAAGGAAATATACAAAAAATAAAAACAAAAATAGAAGATACACTATTCTCAAATGAAAAAATGAAAAAAACATTTCCAAATTTAAGATATGTAGATAGCACAAAACAACAACACTATATAAAAGAAATCCTAGAAGCAAATGAATAGCACTAGGATTTTTTAAATTTGTTCAAAACCATAATAACATCTTCAAAAGAACCATTATCAGTCAAAACAACGTCAAAAGCATCCATATAAAACTCAAAATTAGTATCAACCATCTTATCTAAAAAACCGAAACACAAACATTTATCTAAATCTTTTTTTGGAATCATAGATAAATCCTCAATTAAATCACCAAAAAGCAAAGCGTGTTTTTTCTTACGGAAAGTCGAATTACAAGCATTATTAGCACACTCTAAACTCTTATTACACGAATGAATCATAAACTTATTGTATTTTAACATATTACCATCATCAGAAAAATCTATAAAATTACTAACAATATCAATATTATCATATAAGCAATCATTAATACGTAACAAATTATAAATAACATTTCCAATACCAGCAGACAAAATAATAACAGGAATATTATTATCATATAACCCCTTTAAAAACTTTTTAAAACCTTGCCTAAAATGAACATTAGCATTACAAACACACAAATCAAGAATATTTGAATTTAAACCATACTCATAGAATAAATTCATATTCTTTATATACCACTCTTGCAAATATTTAGATTTTGTAGAAAAATCCAAAGTATAATCTAACTCATAAGGATAATATTTACTAGCAAGATTATGAGAAGCCTCTATAAACTTAGAACTCATAAATTTTGGATTCTCTAAAACACTCCAAGAATTACTACTATCTTTAGTAGTGATAGTATTGTCAAAATCCAAAACAACATAAAAATCTAAACTAGATAAATTAATATTACAAAATTTTTTTTCATTAATATAAATCATAAAAATACACAATCAGTTAAACACTGAAAAATTCTCCTTTTTTCAAAACTATAACAATTATATAGAAAAAAGGCAAAAAAAGCAATACAACAAACTACACAAAAAAATCAATTAAAAGGCGAATAAATCCAATCGCTCCAAAAACAATAAAAATCAAACCAGATAAAAAATTCATTGTTTTATTAGAAAGCTTACTACTTAAAAACTTACCAAACAAAATAGCAATAGAATCACTTGTAACCATACCTAAAACAGCACCCAAAATTAAAAACAACTTAAAATTTGGATACCCAATACCAAGACCTAAAGATGCAAGAAAAGTTTTATCCCCAAGTTCACCAACGGCGATAGATAAAGCAATAATAAGCAAATAACTAATACCCAAATTAGAAATCTTCTTTAAAATACCAGTTTTAGATGAACTATCACTATCTTCAACATTCATAAAAGCAAAAATACCAAAAAGCAAAAAAGAAAAATAAGTAATAAACTCCAAAGCCGAATGAAGCCACATATTATCAACATTTCCCAAAGCACTGCCAAACAAAATAGCCAATCCGTGACTAAGAAAAGAACCAAGAGCTACACCCATTAAAATAGTAAAACTTTTAATTTTAGAAGAAAAAGACAAAACAAGTAATTGTGTCTTATCGCCTAATTCAGACATAAAAACAATAAAAAAAGACACAAAAAAAGGGTATAAAAAATCCATCACACATCACCTATATAATAAATATGAAAAAATCAAAAAAATATTCAAAAACAAATTTTGTGAAAAATGTGTGAAAAAAAATTATTTTATGAAAATAATATTGAAAATATTTACGGAAAATGATAATATCGTAAAAGTTAATAAATTAAAATTGAGATAGGGAGGAATTAAATTGATTGAAGTAAAAAATGTAACTAAAAAATACGGTAGCTTTACAGCAGTAGACAATATAAGCTTCAATATCAAAGAAGGAGAAATTGTAGGTTTACTAGGCCCAAATGGAGCAGGAAAAAGTACTACAATGAATATGCTTACAGGTTTTATAGAGCCAAATGAAGGTCAAATAATAATAGACGGCTATGATATGCTAAAGAAACCAAAAAAAGCAAAAAAACAAATAGGATATATGCCAGAAGGAGTACCACTATATAACGACCTAACAGTAAAAGAATTTATAAACTATATGGCCGACTTAAAAATGGTACCAAAAAAAGAGAAAAAAGAAAAAGTACAAAAAATAATAGAACAAACAAATTTAAAAGATGTACAAAATAAGCTAATAAGAAACATATCAAGAGGATACAAACAACGTGTAAGTATGGCAGGAGCTCTAGTAGGAAGTCCAAAAATACTAATACTAGATGAACCAACAGTAGGTCTAGACCCAAAACAAATAACAGAAATAAGAGCATTAATAAAATCATTTGGAAAAGACCATACAATCATATTAAGTTCTCATATACTATCAGAAGTAAGTCAAATATGTGAAAAAGTAATAATAATAAATAAAGGAAAAATAGTAGCCGTAGACACACCAAACAACCTAGAAGAAAAAGTTAAAGAAGGAAATGTACTACAAATAACGGTAGAAGATAAAGAAGGAAAAATAGAAGAAGTAAGTAAAAATATTAAAGGAATAAAAGAAATTAAATTAATAAAAACAAATAGCGATAATACAAAAGAATACACAATAACATCAGATAAAGAAACAGACCTAAGAAAAGAACTATTTGAAAAATATTCAAAAGAAAACATAACAATATTCGAACTAAAAAAAGCAGAATCAACACTTGAAGATGCATTTATGAAATTAATAGAAAATAAAGACGAGGAGGGTAAGAAAAATGTGGGCAATACTAAAAAAAGAAGTTAAAAGTTATTTCCTATCACCAATAGGATATGTATTCATAGGATTATTCTTAGCAATGTGTAGTGTGTTCTTCTACTTAGACGTTGTTAACTACGGAAGTATGCAATTCGAGAATATGTTTTACTCATCAGCAACAGTACTAACATTTATAGTACCAATATTAACAATGAGAATGTTCGCAGAAGAAAGAAAAGTAGGAACAGAACAACTACTTATGACATCACCAAGAAGTATAACAAGCATAGTATTAGGAAAATTTTTAGCAGCAGTATTTATAATAGTAATAACAGAAATTTGTACATTAGCATACCTTGCAATACTATTTATGTTCGGAACACCACAAATAAAAACAGTATTAGTAACATTATTAGGATTCTTAATGTTAAGTATGGCATACATATCATTTGGAATGTTTGCATCAAGCATAACAGAAAATCAAATAATTGCGGGAGTAGTAACAATAGGATTTTTTATAATAACGTGGTTTTTACCAAACTTCAGTGAACTTCTTACACCACTATCACTTATAAATATGTTTGATAAATTTCCATCAGGATTAATAGCACTAGAAGAACTTGTAACATATATAACATTCTCAGTATTCTTTATACTACTTACAATAATAACACTACAAAGAAAAAAGAGTGTAAAATAGGAAGGGCGTGAAAAAGTGAAAAAAATAATAGAGATATTAAAGAAAAAATGGTTAAGAGACACATCAAAAACCATAATATTAGTAGTAATCTTATTCGCAGTATTTATAGGTATAAATGTACTAATACAAAAAGCAGATATACAAGATATAGACCTAACAAAAAATAAATTATATACTTTATCAGATGTATCAATAAATCAAATAAAAGATATACAAAAAGATGTAAAAATATATGTAATTGGAATAGAAGAAGATTCAAGCATAGGAGACCTTGTAAAACAATATACAAGTAAAAACGAAAAAATTACTTATGAAATAATACCAGACATTCAAGATAGAGTAGACTTAAAATCAAAATATAACTTAGAAGATGAAACACAACTAATAATAGTAGAATCGGAAGAGAACAATAAAATATTAACAGCAAGTGACTTATACACATATGACTATACAACATATCAACAAATAGATATATCAGAAGAAAAAATAACAAATGCAATAGTAGACCTAACAATAGACGAAAAACCAAAAATATACTTCTTAACAGGTCACAATGAATACTCAATACAAAACCATATGATATATCTAAACGCATATTTACAAAATGAAGCAAACGATGTACAAACATTAGACTTACTTGTAAAAGACCAAGTACCAGAAGATACTAGTTTACTTGTAATAGCAAGTCCACAAAAGGACATTTTAGATAAAGAAGTAGAGCAAATAACTAACTACATAAATAAAGGTGGAAAAATACTTTTCTTAAATGACCCTAACTTTGAAGGTACAGAATTTCCAAATATGCAAAAAATCTTAGACCTATTTGGAGCAAGATTTGATGAAGGAATAATACTAGAACAAGACACAGACAAAATGGCTTTACAATCACCAAACTATATAATACCAAATATAGCATCAACAGAAGCAACAAAAGATATAGTAACAGATGGTGGAATATTGTTAATAAATGCAACAAGAATTTCATTAGCAGAAGCGGAAAAATTAGAAGAACTACAAGTAACAAGCCAAGATATATTAACTACAAGTGAAAAAGCATTATTTAGAAAAGAAGTAGAAAATACAAGCACAACCAAGATTGCATCAGATGAAGAAGGAAGCTTTACAGTAGGAACAAAATTAACAAAAAAAATAAATGATGAAACAAATTCAACAATGTACCTAATATCAGATAACTTCTTCTTAGTAGACTACCCAATAACAATAGGAAATGCACAAATATATCCAATACAATTCTATAACAACAGAGACTATATTCTAAATACAATAGCAGAATTAACAGATAGAGAAGATACAATATCAATAAGAAAAGATACAGGTGTAATTACATATACAGCAACAGAAACACAAGATAGAATAATAAGAATAATAATAGTAGCATATCCAACAATTATAATATTAATAGGAATTATAGTATGGATTATTAGAAGAAGAAAAAAATAAATTTAATATAAATAAAACAAAAAACCTCTCATATAATATAAAAAAGAGAGGTTTTATTTTATGAAAAATACACTAAAAGTAGTATTAGTTATTGTAGGAACAATTATAGGAGCCGGATTTGCATCAGGAAAAGAAATATACATATTTTTTGGAATATATGGAAAATATGCTATCACAAGCATAATAATATCACAAGCAATAATAGGGTTAATTATATACAAAGTACTAAAAATAGTACAAAAAAGTGAAAAAGAAAATTATGAAGAATTAGTAAACAAGCTAACATACAATAAAACAATACAAGACGTAATAAAAATAATAGTAAAAATATTTCTAGTAGTATCATTTTATGTAATGATAGCAGGATTTAGTGCATACTTTACACAAGAACTAAAATTACCAAGATTAGTAGGAACAATAATAATAGGAATATTAAGCTATATAATATTTATGGGAAATATTGAAAGAGTAATACAAGTAAATGAAATATTAATGCCAGTATTAATAATATTCATAATAATACTAGCAATAAAAAATATAAGCATAAACACAATACAATTACAAAACACCTCAAAAACGTTAATAGAAAGCATATACAAAGGAATACTGTACACAAGTTACAACAGCATAACGCTAATACCGATATTAATATCAATAAAAAAATATATAGGTAGCAAAAAGCAAATAAAACAAATATCAGTACTATGTGTAAGCATACTAGTATTGCTTGCTTTAGCAATACTAACTTTAATATTAAAAATAGATATAAACATAAACACAATAGAAATACCAACAGTATACATAGCAGCAAAAACAGGTACTATATATAAATATATATATGGAATAATAATGTTATCAGCAATACTAACATCAGCAGTATCAGCAGGATATGCAATTCTAGAAAATTATAACGATAATCCAAAAAAATACAAAAAAACAGCAATTATGTTAGTTCTAAGCTCAATATTTGTGTCGAAATTAGGATTTTCAAATTTAATAAATATCCTATATCCAGTATTTGGAGTATTGGGAATAGCCCAAATAATATTGATAATGCTTGTGAAAACATAAGTAATTGTGTATACATTCGTATTATAAAGTAAAATTATATTCAAAAAATCTTGAAAAAAAACAAAAAAACTGATATAAAATAAGAAGAAAATATTAGGAGACAAGTTTGAAAATATGAAAATAAAAATAGAAGAAAATATAAAAAGAAAAATAAAAATAGGAATAATAATTCTATTAGGAATATTAATAATACTAATAACCTCATTATACTTAGGGAATCAGCAGTTTCGAACCTTTTTCAATAGATATATACTAAGAAAAGAACTAATAGAAAATAATGTAATAAGAATAGACCTAACGACAATAGAAAATCCAAGCATATATGCATATGATAAATATATAGCAATACTAAGTAAAAACCAATTAACAACATATTCAAGTACAGGAAAAAAAGAATACGAACACGAAATAGAAGTAAGCGATGCACTATTTGCATCAAACAATAGATTTCTAGCAATAGCACAAAAAAATGGCCAAAATGTATACTTAATATCTGAAACAAACTTAATATGGCAGGTAGAAGTTGAAGGTAATATACAAAAAATAAACATAAACAAAAATGGATATGTATCAGTAATAACAACAGGAAACAGCTACAAAACAGTAGTAATTACATACAGTCCAGAAGGAAAAGAACTATTTAAAACATACTTATCTAGTAGTATAGCAATAGATACAAGCATATCGTATGACAATAAATACTTAGCACTAGCAGAAATAGATACATCAGGAAGTACAATACAATCAAGCATAAAAATTATATCACTAGAGAAAGCACAAAATACACCAAAAGAGTCAGTAATACAAAAACAAAAACAACAAGTGAACAGGTTAATAACAGATATAGAATACCAAGACAAAAATAAAATATTAATACTATGTGACGACGGAATATATACATTAGACGAATCATCACAAAATCAAAAACTAGCATTTGAAAAAAGTAAAATAACATTTGCAAGTATAAATTTAAATAACTATATGGCATATAGTATAGAAAAAAAATCAGGATTATTTACAAATACTCAAGTAAATCTAAAAAATATAAACACAGATAAAGAAAATATATATACCACAGGCGGAACAATAAAAGATATAAAAACAAGTACAAATAAAATAGCATTAAATTTAGGAAGTCAGGTAGAATTTATAAACACACTTGGCTGGGAAATAAAAAAATATGTATCAGAAAAAGAAATAACCGACATAGTAATAGCAGATAACATAGCAGGAATTGTATATAAAGATAAAATAGAAATAATAAATTTATAAAGGGGGAACAAGTATGTCAATAATAATAGACTTAATATTAATAGGAATAATAGCAATAAGTACGTTTTTAGGATATAAAAAAGGATTAATAGGAGTAGCGTTTAAAATAATATCATTTATAATAGCAATAGTAATAACATTAATACTATTCAAACCAATATCTAGTATAATAATAAATAAAACAAAAATAGCATCAACAATAGAAGAAACAATAAATGAAAAACTATCATCAATACAAATAACAGGTGGAAAAATTGAAGAAGACACAAACTTACCAAAGGTATTAGTAAACTATATAAATGATGAAGCAAGCCAAATGATAAATCAAACAGGGGAAACAATAATAAACACAGTATCAAAAAACTTAACAGAAACAGCAATAAATGTAATAGTAATGATAGTAATATTTATAATAACAAGATTACTACTAATATTTGCAAAAGCAGTTTTAGAAACAGTAGCAGAACTACCAATAGTAAAACAATTCAACGAAGTAGGCGGAGTGTTATATGGCTTATTAAGAAGCTTATTAATAATATATGTAGTTTTAGCGCTAATAAGCTTAATAATACCAGTTTTAAATAATACAAGCATACTAGAAAGCATAAATAATACATACATAACAAAAATGTTGTACAATAACAACTTAATATTAATGATATTCTTTTAAAACAAAAAAACATAAACAATCCCCTGTAACAGGGGATTGTTTAACTTTTACTTTTTAGTAAAAAATATGTGACAAATCTTGATATTTCGACACAGGTTTGTTATACTTATAACAACTTAATAAAATTAGGAGTGAAAAAATTGAAAAAAGAGCAAGCTAAAGAAAATAGTAAAAAAAATATAAATAATAAAAAAATAGATAAAACAGAAGAAAACTATATGCACGTAACAGTAAAAAAACCAATAAATAAAAATGACAAAAAAAAAAAAAAAAAAAAAAAAAAAAAAGAGACAAAAAAAGAAGAAAAGAAAAGAAAAAAGGAAGAAAAAAAACAAAAGAGAAAAAAAAGCAAAGCTTGGAAAGCATTTAAAATAATACTACTAATAATATTAATCCTTTTAATAGCATTTTTAGGAAACTTCACATATAAAGTTATAAAAAACGGAGGAGGCTTACAAGGTTTTCTAGCAACAGCAGTAGGTCACGATGAATTTACATTAAAAGACTTAGACAGAATATATTTCTTAGTAGTAGGAATAAGTGGAAACACAGAAGATTACAAACTAGCAGATACAATAATGCTATGTTCGTACGACCCAAAAACTCAAAAAGCTTCAATATTATCAATACCAAGAGATACATATGTAGGAAAAAACAAAGCAAAAGCAAATGCAAGCTATAAAATAAATGCAGTATATAGAAATGGTGAAAATTTAGATGGAATGGTAGAAAGCATAGAAGATATAGTAGGAATAGAAGTAGATAACTATATAGTAATAGATACAGAAGCATTAGTAGAGCTTGTAGATGCAATAGGAGGAGTAGAGTTTAACGTACCAATAGATATGAAATACGATGACGTAACACAAGATTTACACATAAACTTAAAAGCAGGATATCAAAAACTAAACGGAAAGCAAGCAGAGTGGTTAGTAAGATTTAGACACAATAACAATGGAACATCATATCCACAAGAATACGGAGATAACGATATAGGAAGAATGAGAACCCAAAGAGAATTTATTACGGCAACAATGAAACAAACGCTAAAACCTGAAAATATATTAAACATAACAAAAATAGCACAAATTGCATTTAAAAACATAACAACAAATGTAAAATTTGAAACGGTAAAAGACTACATACCATATGCAGTAAACTTTAATACAGAAAACCTACAAACAGGTACATTACCAGGAACACCAGAACTAGCAAATGGTGTATGGATATATACAGTAGATAAAAAACAAACAAAAGCCTTAGTAGAAGAGTTATTTGCAGAGGAAGATGAAGAAGAAAATGAAAATACAAATACTACAGAAACTAATACAATTTCTACAAGCAAAACAACAAATACAACTACAACGCAAACTACACAAGAAAAAGATATAAGAATAGAATTATTAAATGGAACGGGAAGTAGTACAAAACTAACTCGGAGCAACTAAAAAGTTAAAAGAAAAAGGTTATAATATAGTTAAAACTGGAAATACTAATGCTACATCAAAAACAACAATAATAAATAGAACAAATCAAGCTGATGATATTACTAAAAAAATAAAAGAACTTCTAAGTGTAGGAACAATATCTAAACAAGCTAACAATTCAAATGTAGATTATACAATAATACTAGGAAAAGACTACGGAAAGTAGAATTATAAAAGGTTTATAGGTAACCTTAGAAAAAACTAAATATCTAATATGGAGGGCAAAATGGAAAACGAATTACTAGAAAAAATTATTAAATTGCTAGAAGACAAAAAAGCGATAGATTTAAAAACAATGGATGTGAAGGAAAAAACAACTTTAGCGGACCATTTTATAGTAGTAAGCGGAACGTCTATAACACACATAAGAGCATTAGCAGATAATGTAGAAATAGAGTTGAAAAAAGAAAATATTTATCCAAATAAAATTGAAGGATATAATACTGAATGGATATTAATGGATTATGGAGATATAGTAGTAAATATATTTACAGATAAAGAAAGACAAAATTATAATTTAGAAGAATTATATATGAACATAAATCAATAAGATAAAATAATAAAAAACAATATTTTTATTGTTTTTTATTATTTTATAAGTAGAACTATATTTATAACTTAATAACTAAACCTATATGGAGATGACTTTTTCTTTTTTCCTCTAGACTTCTTTTTATATCTTTTTCCAGAATGTAAGTTACCAAGGAAAATCTTAAAAATCCATAGAGCCATAATTATTAATGCAATTTTTATAACAATAGTAGGAATAGAATTTGCTTCAATGTCTTGACCTGCAATTAAATTTGTAGTATAGTTAATACCATCAACTGTATAGGAAACTTTTCCAATAACATCACCCTTTGAAATAGGAGCATATATTTTTTCAGGTAACTCGACATCAGGAACAATTTCAGTATCACTATCAGCTGTATTCATAAGAACTGTAATATCGTTCTCAAATAATAAATTTAAGTTCTTAGTTTCACTACTAGCATTACTTGGAGATATAACTTTATAAACACTATTCTTTTGTTTTAGAACCTTATAAGAATAATTTTCAAAGCCATAATCAAAAAGTGAAATACAATCATTAAATTTATTAGTATTAGTATTAACATCATTATTAGCACCTAAAATTACACAAATAAGCTCTAAATTATCTTTTTTTGCACTAGCAACAATACAATTTTTAGCAGCATCAGTATAACCAGTTTTTATACCAGTAGCATATTTATAAAATTGACCACTTTTATTATTAATTAACTTATTAGTATTAACAAAAGTACGATTATCCATATCATACTTATTAGTTGCAGGTAAAGTATAACTAACAGTAGAAACCAATTTCCTAAAAGTTTCGTTTTTCATAGCATATCTACCAATAAGAGCTAAATCGTATGCAGTAGAGTAATGAGACTCGTTATGAACACCATTAGCATTAACAAAATGAGTATTTTTACACCCAATTTCATTAGCCTTTGTATTCATCATACTCGCAAAACTTTCAACAGAACCACCAATATCCTCAGCAATAACATTAGCAGCATCATTAGCAGAAGGAATTAAAAGTACATTTAAAAGTTGTTCTATAGAAAGTTCCTCATCAACTTGTAAATTAGCAGTAGTATAGCTATAAGGAACAGTAAAAACAGCATTATAGCTAACTTTAGCAATGTCAGTAAGATTACGATTCTCTAAAGCAAGAATAGCAGTCATAATCTTAGTAGTACTAGCAGGAAACATTTTATCATATGCACCTTTTTCATAAAGCACCTTGCCACTATCAGCATCCATTAAAATAGCAACAGGAGCATTTACTAAAGATTCATCATTAGAAGTTGTAGCAAAACTAGCACAACTAGGTAATAAACAAAAAGATAACAATATGAATATAAAAAGTCTTTTAAATCTCATTTTAAACCTCACAAAAAAATCAATAATACAAATATATTATCGTAAAATTAAAAAAAAATCAATGTAAGTTACAAAAAATTCATAAAAGAAAGAAGGAAAAAATAATGAAATTTACACAAAAACAATTAATAATATTAGGATTAATAGGAGGAATAATTTTATTAGTAATAGGATATTACATATATTCTGTAACAACACAAGAAAGTTATGAACAATTCGACGAAATAAGTGAACAAGAAACACAAGAAAAGCAAGAAAATGTGGATAACGATGCCGAAGAAATTGTAGTTCACATTGCAGGTCAAGTAAAAAATTCAGGTATAATAAGAACAAAAGAAGGAGCAAGGATAGCAGATATAATAGAAAAAGCAGGAGGATTAAAAGAAAATGCAGATATTACAAATATAAATTTAGCCTACATAGTAGAAGACGGTCAAAAAATAACTATACCTTCCAAAGAAGAAACTGAAAACGAAGAAGAAAGTAAAAAGGAAATAATACAACAAGGAAGCAGTGGAATAACTCGGAACCGATTCGCCCATAAGTGATACCATTACAAGCACAAATAGCAATACTACAACACAAGATGTAGCCATAAATATAAACAAAGCAACACGGAGAACAACTGCAACAGCTACAGGGAATAGGACAAGCAACAGCTGAAAAAATAATTCAATATAGGGAAGAAAACGGAAATTTTAAGCAAATAGAAGATATAAAAAACGTACCAGGAATTGGAGATGCAAAATTTGATGCAATTAAAGATAAAATAAAGGTAAAATAGGTTAAAATTATGTGAAAATCTAATAAGATATAAAGCAATTTTCAAAATGCCATACAAAAACAAAAATACTTGTGATATAATACAAAATGAAAAAGGAGGATACTGAAAATGAACAAAATAATTCAAACAATAGCAGACGAATTACAAGTGAAATATTCGCAAGTAGAAAATACAGTAAAATTAATTGATGATGGAAATACAATTCCATTTATTGCACGTTATAGAAAAGAAGTAACTGGAGGACTTTCAGATGAAACATTAAGAGACCTAGGCGATAGACTTACATATTTAAGAAATTTAGAAGAAAGAAAAGAAGAAGTAAAAAAATCGATAGAATCACAAGGAAAATTAACAGAAGAACTAATTAAAGAAATAGAAAATGCAATAACATTAGCAGAAGTAGAAGATATATATAGACCATACAAACAAAAGAAAAGAACAAGAGCAACAATAGCAAAAGAAAAAGGATTAGAACCATTAGCAATAATAATTTATACACAAGAAAACAAACAACCAATAGAAGAAATAGCTATAAACTATATAAACGAAGAAAAAGAAGTAAAAACAACACAAGAAGCAATAAATGGAGCATTAGATATAATTGCAGAAAATATATCTGACAATGCAGACTATAGAAAATATATAAAAAGAATATGTTATAGAGAAGCACAAATTACAACTAAAGGAGCAAAACCAGAAGAAAAATCAAACTATGAAATGTATTACGACTTTGTGGAAAACATAAACAAACTACCAAGTCATAGAATACTAGCAATAAATAGAGGAGAAAAGGAAGAATACTTAAAAGTAAAAATAGAAAAACCAGAAAATAAAATATTATTAATGCTAGAAAAAAGAATAATAAAAGGAGAAACACAATATAAAAGTTATTTAGAACAAGCAATACAAGACTCGTGGAAAAGACTAATAGAACCATCTATAGATAGAGAAATTAGAACAGACCTAACAGAAAAAGCAGAAGAACAAGCCATAAAAGTATTCGGCAAAAATGCAAAGCAACTACTATTAGGAGCACCATTAAAAGGTTTAACCGTTATAGGATTTGACCCGGCATATAGAACTGGCTGTAAAATAGCAGTAATAGATGAAACAGGAAAAGTACTAGATACAACAACGATATATCCTACAGAACCGCAAAATGATATAGAAGGAGCAACAAAAACATTATTACAACTTATTAGTAAATACAAAGTAGATATGATAGCAATAGGAAATGGAACAGCATCACGTGAATCAGAAATGTTTGTTTCAGACCTAATAAAAAAAGCACCTCATACAGTACACTATGCAATAGTATCAGAAGCGGGAGCAAGCGTATACTCAGCATCAAAACTTGCAACAGAAGAATACCCAGAAATAAACGTTTCATTAAGAGGAGCAATATCCATAGCAAGACGTTTACAAGACCCACTTGCAGAATTAGTTAAAATAGACCCAAAAGCAATAGGTGTAGGTCAATATCAACACGATGTTAATCAAAAGAAATTAAGCGAAAGTTTAACAGGGGTAGTAGAAGATGCAGTAAACAAAGTAGGGGTAGATGTAAACACAGCAACACCTTCATTACTTTCATATGTTGCAGGTCTAAATTCTACAATAAGTAAAAATATTGTAAAATACAGAGATGAAAATGGCAAACTAACATCGAGAAAACAATTGCTAAAAGTGCCAAAATTAGGAAAAGTAGCGTACGAGCAATGTGCAGGCTTTATAAGAATATATAACCGGAGATAATCCACTAGAAACAACGGGAGTACATCCAGAAAGTTATGATAAAGCTACAACCTTATTACAAAAATTAAATTATACAGTGCAAGATATTATAAATAAGGAAAAAATAGAAGAAATAAAAAAGCAACTTTCTAATATAAATATAAAAGAACTAGCAGAAGAATTACAAGTTGGAGAAATGACATTACAAGATATTGTAAATGAATTAACTAAACCAGGTAGAGACCCAAGAGAAGATATGCCAAAGCCAATACTAAGAAACGATGTACTAAAAATTGAAGACCTAAAAGAAGGGATGGTATTATCTGGCACAGTAAGAAATGTAATAGACTTTGGAGCATTTGTTGATATAGGTGTAAAACACGATGGTCTTGTACACATATCAGAATTAAGCGATAAGTTTATAAAAAGACCATCAGATGTTGTATCAGTAGGTGATATAGTAAAAGTAAAGATTATAGGAATAGATTTAGAAAGACAAAAAGTAAGTTTAAGTATGAAAGGAATATAAAGGTTATAAAAAAGAAAAAATTTACATTTTATATGTAAACTTTTTCTTTTTTTAGTATATAGAATAATTTTTATAAAAGTCCTAATTTTCACTAATTGGGTCATTATCACTACTACTTGTTTCTTTTCCAGCAAGGCTTTCATAGAAACAAATTTGAGCAATAATTATATATGGAGTTAACCATAAAAAACCAATACCCAAAGTGAATGAAGCTAAAAAGACCCAACCAATAAAGGTTAAATTTAGCCAAAACAACATACAACGATTACCACTCATTAATCTTTCACTTTCTTCAACAATTTCTTTTCCAGTCATATTAGGATTATCGTAAAGTATAAAATTAACTAACGAATATAATAATCCCTTGCATATAGCATAAACTAAAGAAATGATATATCCAATGATAGCAATAAATCCAATAAGACTAAATCCTGAAGATGAGCTAATTGATGCAGATATTGTTGAAAATATACCTACTACTAAAAAAACTATCATTAAACAAATAGGGATTATCATTTTTAAAATAACATGACCATAAATTCCCCATACTTTGCTAAATGAAGAAAAACCAGTACTTAAAAAATCTGTGTTGCTAACTTCTTCATTTCTTTTTAGTTTCATAAATGTTACAGTAAAACCAAAAGTTATAGGTAAATTAATAACTGCAAAAGCTATACTACCTATTACGGGAATAAAGTTACATACTAATTCTATAACAAACATAATAAGAAGATAAATAAGTGTTAATAATGCAGCTGTTCCCCATTTTCCAATAAGGCTTTTACGAGCCTCAGTTCTAATTTCTGATGCTGTCACCAAAAACATCCCCTTTCAATAAATTTCAACTTAATAGTACATCAATCTACGTAATATGTCAATATAAGTCGAAATAAAAAATAGAAAAATTTTTATAGTTTTTATAAAAATCTTTCTATTTTAAATATATATAATTATACAAAAAATATTACTAAATATATTTAGTTTGTATTTCTTTAATTTCATCATAATTATTTTTTAAAATATCTAAAAATACATCTGCAATTTCTGGGTCAAATTGAGTACCTTTACATCTAGTAATTTCAGAAATAACAACGTCGAGTGGCAAAGCATCTCTATAAGTACGTTTTGAGGTCATAGCATCAAATGTATCGCTAACTGCAACAATACGAGCAAAAAATGGAATATCGTTACCTTTTAATTTGCTAGGGTAACCAGTTCCGTCATACTTTTCGTGATGATGTTTTACAATTGGAATTAAATCCTTAAAAATAGTTGCAGTAGATAAAATATGAGCTCCAATAGTAGGATGATTTTTTATTTCAGAATATTCGTCATCAGTAAGTTTTTCTGTTTTCAATAAAATACTATCAGGTACACCTATTTTTCCAATATCGTGGAAAAGACCTCCAATTCGTAAGGTTTTTAAATCTTCCTCAGATAGTCCTAAATGTTTACCAATAAGTACACTATATTCAGAAACACGGTCAGAATGTCCGTCTGGTGTAAGCATCTTTTGCTTCTACAGTATATCGTATTGTTTGAATACTTTCCATATACGAACGCTCTAGTTTGTTATATGTATCTTGTAATTCGTTATTTATCTCTTTTATAAGGTTCATTTGTGAAATAGCCTTTATGCCAGATTCAACAAGTAAAAGTAATTGGTCAAATTTATCGCTTTTTTCACAATATCCTTGAATATCAAGTCTACGAATAGTTTCAAGCGGTGGGGCTAAATCTTTATGACCGGTTAGTAATAAAATATATAATTCTTTATTAAATTTACGAATTTCTTCAACAACTTGGTCTCCGTGAATAGGAGTCATAATAAAGTCTAGTAACATTAAATCAAAGTGTTCATTTTTTACTCTTTCAATAGCTTCCATAGGGTCTGTAACGCCTGTAAATTCATAGCCAGAACGTTTCAAAAATATGGAAAGAGAGTCTATAATTCCCATTTCATCATCTACAACTATAATTTTATATCCGTTAGAAGCTTGTTCAGTAATTCCTTTTCTCATATTTTCACCTCTTTGTTTATTTATAGGAATATTATATTAATAAAATGCAATAAAATCAATATATAAGTCGAAAAATTACATAAAAAGTGTATTTTTTAATAATAATGCCCAAGTTAGTAATATGCTTTACTAACTTAGGCTATAATTTTAGGCGTTTTGTGTTAAAGGAAGAATAACATTAAATGTAGTTCCTTTTCCCACTTCCGAATCGAACGTTATATTTCCGTTGAAGTTTCCACGTATAGTTGAGTATGACATAAACATACCAAGACCAGTACCGTTTTTTCCTTTTGTAGTAATCATTTCTTTAAACAATTTATTCTTAACATCTTCACTCATACCAGTACCATAATCTCGTACAGAAATTACAACATTATTATTATTTTTATCAATAATGAAATCAATTTTTTCATTAGTTTTTCCATTATATGATTGAATAGCGTTTGAAATCATATTATTAATAACTTGTACTAAACTATTTACGTTACCGCTTAAAATAGTTGAATTATCTATATTCAAATGTACATCCATATCGATTAAAGCATTTTTTAGTTCGTGTTTCATTAAAATATTAACACGTTTTATTAACTCATCAATAGTAAATGTATCTTGTTCATTTTCAGATAGAGTAACAGCTTGACCTTTTACGGCAGTAATAATATCAGACATATAAGCTGTATGTGTTTTTATTTTTTCTATCCATTCATTCATATCGTGAGCAATATCGTGGTGGTCTTGTTCGGTTACCTCAGGGTCACCAATAGAAGAGTCGTATTCTCTAACTAAATCAGAAAGACCTTCACTAGCACCTGAAATAGACATAATAGGAGTTTTTAGGTTGTGTGCAATACCACCAACAAGTTGCCCAAGTGATGCAAGACGTTCTTTTTCCATTAACATACTTTGGTTGTCTTTAATTGTTTGCATATCTAGTATATGTTGAGTTATGTCTTTTAGTAGGATAAGTGTTCCTAAATATGACTTTTTCGATAGAATAGAGTTTATTTCTATATTGAAATATTTGTCTATGCTACTAAAATGCTTTTCGAAGCGGAACGTATCTTTTGATGTTTTTACTTGGTTAAGTGTAAGCATTAATGAGTCTATGTCTATTGTGCTGTCGTTGAATTGTTGTATTAAATCTGTTATACTCATATTTCTAATACTGTTAGCTTCAAAATTAAATGTTGTTAAGAAGGTTTCATTAAAACTGATTATATTATTATTTTCGTCAATAACAATAAAACAATCAGACATTCTATCAACTATTTTCTGTAATGCTATAGGAGTAACACTTAAAAATTTAAATCTAAAAATAGCAAAAGCATAGAAAAAAATTGCAATAGTAAAACTAATAGGAGTTAAATGGATAGACATAGGGATAATATTATATACTCCTAGAATATTTACTATAATTGGGATTAATGTACCTATACAAAACAAATAAGATTGTTTTGAAAAGAACCCCGAGTTTTTTATTGAATATTTAATAAGATATATTAAACTAATACCTATTAATAAATAAGTATAGAGATTATGTACATAATTTACATATGGACCAGGTTTAGTTTCGTTATAATTAACAGAATAGGTTACATAAAACAAATGATGAAAATCATTTGTCCATAGCACAATTAAAGAAATAATAGGAATAATAAAAAGTAATAAATATTTTTTATTAAAAGTAATTTTTGTATTTACAAATGTATAAGCAACAAAAAATATAGCAACAGGTAAAAAAACAGTACCAATATACATAAAGTATTCAAAATAAATAAGTGGTATATCGAATAATGCATTTAACCAATATTGGAGTACGAGCCATAAACAAATCCAAAGTAAAATAGTTAATACGATAATAAACATAGTTTTAGTTTGACTTTTTTGTACTTTATTTTTGATATAATTCATAAAAAGAACGATAACTAATAACAAAACTTCTAAAATTCTAATATAAATTTCCATAGTAACACTCCTTTATTTTAAATTAGTATTAAAGTAACCAATATCTTGAAAATATTTAAAATAGTTATATATATAATTAATATCAATGTAAGGCCATTCGAATCCAAACTTTTTTAAATATTCTTTAGAAAAATCACATTTAACTTTTACTTCCGATTCATAGACCAAATGTTTATTAGATTTATCAAAATCATTAATAATACCTTCAATATATGTTTTTTTTGTATCGTCTAATAATAAATTATTAATTATACCGTACGAATTTATCTTCTGGAACTACTTTTATATTAATATTTAAAGTAGACATCATTTCAAATAATTTATCTAAATATAAACGTTTTTCATTCATTAAGTGTAAAACCGTATATTTTTCGTTGAAGTGTCGAGCAATTTCAATAATAGCATCGCCACAATAGTCAATAGGTGTGAATTCAGCATATAATGATAACATATAGTCTGGAATATATCCAATCTGTAAAAAGGATTTAAATCTATTCACAAAGGCATTTTCAAAATGATTTTGCTGAAATTTTCCTTCTGAAAATCTACTTGTTAAATTTCCCATACGTAATATGCAAGCTTTTAATGAATTATTATAAATAGCATCTAGTACAATTTTTTCAGCAATAAATTTAGTTTTTGCATATACACTAGCTAAATTTTGACCTATATAAAAATCTGTTTCACAAAAATTAACATTCTTACCGAAATGATTATCAATATTTGAACCATCAGCAAAGTTATTACCAGATACACTTAGAGTAGAAATATGTAATAAATTTATTTTAAATTTACTAGCAAAATCTACAATATTTTTTGTACCAATTACGTTTGATTTTTCAAAATCTTCATAAATTCCATAATGCTTTACAAGTGCAGCTGAGTGAATAATAGTATCAATAATATTACCTAATTTATTATAATTTTTTTCAGAAAGACCGAAATTATCTAAAGAGATATCTCCTTCTATAAGTTTTATTCTATTTCCCAACAAATTATCGTATTTGTTGTCAAAATAAAAATGTAAAATATTTAATAATCTATCATATGCAGAAATATTATTTTTACTTCTAATTAAACAATATATTGTACCAGTTTCTTTTTTTAAAAAACTGTCTAATATGTGAGCACCTAAAAAACCGGTAAAACCAGTCAACATTAAATTTTTTATAGACATATTTTTTATTTCAATAGGTTCTTTTAAACTATTATGTAATAATACTTTATTGTAATTTTCGTAATCTATATTGCAAATTTCCGTCATAAAATCATTGGTCGACGACTTATTAATTAAATGATTAGATAATGAACGTATTGTAGGGTACTTAAAAATATCACTATAAGCAATATTAATATTTTGACTTAAGGATTCGACTTGTATTTTCATAGCAATTAATGAATCGCCTCCTAAATCATCAAATAAGTTATCTGTGATGCTAATATCATTAATTTTTAAAACTTTATTGAATATTTTTAATAAAGTATGTTCATATTTATTAATTGGTAATTCAATTGTTCGAGTTTGTTTTAAAATTTTAAAATCACAAGGTAAACTTTTTTTATCAATTTTTCCATTAATATTCATTTCAAACTTTTCCATTTGCAACATATAAGTCGGTATCATATATGTTGGTAGAAAACGTTTTAAAAAATCTTTTAATTCAGTAACATTTATAATATTATTAGCTACATAATATGAACATATTACTTTTTCGTTATTGATAGTATTTAAAGTAGTGATGGCATATTTGATGCCAGGATAAGTTAATATTTTAGAATCAATTTCACTTAATTCAATTCTAAAACCACGAACTTTAACTTGATTATCGATTCTTCCAATAAATTCTATATTACCATCTGCAAGCCATTTTACTAAATCACCGGTTTTATAAATTTTTCCACTACCAAAAGGATTATCAATGAATTTTTCATTTGTTAAAGATTCGTTATTTAAATAACCTTTGGCAACGCCATCTCCTCCAACCCAAAGTTCACCAGGAACTCCTATTGGACATAGTATACCAGAAGTATTTACTATGTAAGCAGTAGAATTCGCAATAGGTTTGCCAATAGGAATAGTGTTATTATATTCAATTTTCTTAACATTGTAGCAAGTAGAAAAAGTTGTATTTTCAGTAGGACCATAACAATGAATAATATTAATATTTTTATTATATAAATTTAATTTATTCATATGATTTATAGATACAGCTTCACCACCTGTTAAAACATTACTAATAGTAGAAAAGATATCTATATCCAAATCTATTAATTGGTTAAATAATTGAGTAGTTATGAATAATGAAGTAATTTTATTATTCTGTATGTAATTTTTTAGGTAAGTGGTATCAAGCAATAATTCTTTTTCTATAATAAATAGTTCATATCCATTTAATAAGGCTCCCCAAATTTCAAAAGTACAAGCATCGAAAACAATCGAACCAGTTTGTAAGATATGCTCGTTTTTTTGATAATTAATAAAATTATTATTTTTTACTAATCTAATAATATTTTTATGAGTTACCATTACACCTTTTGGGTTCCCAGTAGAACCAGAAGTAAACATTATATAGGCAAGAGTATCTGGATTATAACATATATTTAAATTATCATTTTTATACTGTGAATAGAAAAAGTTATTTAATTCAACGTTAAGAACTATAGCGGTATCGGTTGCTTTATTTATTAAATTTTGTGTAGTTAATAATATTTTAGCATTTGTGTCATTAATAATGTAATCTATTCGTTCTTTTGGATAATTAATATCTACTGGTACAAAAGTTGCACCAATTTTTAAAACACCTAAAATAGAAACAATCATTTCAAGGGACTTATCTAAAATTAAACAAATCTTATCATTATTTTTTGCATTGTGAGCTAAAAGTAATCGTGCAAGTTGATTAGCTTTTTCATTCAACTCTCTATAAGTTAATTGTTCATCCTCAAACACAACAGCAACTGCATTAGGTGTTTTTCTAGCTTGTTCCTCAAATAATTGTATAACTGTCTTATCCTTTGGATAATCAGCTTTAGTATTGTTAAAATCGTATAAAATTTGTTTCCTTTCTTCACTTGAAAGTATATCAATATTAGCTATTGTTATAGCATTATCTGCTAAAATAGCTTGCAAAATATTCAAATAATGGTTTGATAATCTAGTTATAAAATCCTTATCAAACAATTTGGTACAATACTCGAAACGAAGATTTAATTCATCGTTTTCAGGTATAATTTCTAAAGATAAATCAAACTTTGCAATATTTGCATTAGGTACATAAACAGTAGAGTTTATACCTTTAAAATTAGCGGTTGCATTACCATTATTTTGGTAAATAAACATAGTATCAAAAAGAGGATTTCTACTAGTATCTCTTTTTATATTTAATTGCTTAACTAATTCATCAAAAGGATATGTTTGATGTTCAAAAGCGTTTAAGCAATTAGTTTTTATTTCACTTACAAAATCTTTAAAAGACAAAGAAGAATTTATTTTATTTCTAAGAGCAAGTGAATTAACAAACATACCAATAATATTAGCAAGCTGAGAATTATCTCTACCAACAATAGGAGAGCCAACAACAATATCATCTTGACCAGTATATTTATATAAAAGTACATAATATACACTTAATAAAAGCATATAAGGCGTAATGCCAAGTTGTTTAGATAATTCATTTAATTTAAAAGTCAAATCTTTATTAATACAAGCAAAAACATTATCACCTTCAAAACTTTGAATAGTAGGTCTATTGTAATTTGTAGGCATATTTAATAAAGGTATTTCATCATTAAATTGACTAACCCAAAATTCTTTATCTTTATCAAATTCATTAGACATTAACTTATTGTTTTCCCAAACAGCAAAATCTTTATAATTAATATCAAGAGTAGGTAAATCACTAGAACCATTGTATAGTGTACAAAGTTCGTTCATTAAAAGTGAAAGAGAAGTACCGTCACTTATAATATGGTGCATATTAAGTAATAGAAAAGATTTATTGTTAGGTAAGTTAATTAATTTAGCGTTAAATAAAGGAGCTTTATTTAAGTTAAACGGTTTAACAAAAGCATCGAATAACGCATCAACGTTGCTAGAGTTAGAAGTTTCAAAATCTAGCTTAAAATCTAATTTATCTAATATTTTTTGAACAATATTATCATCAATTACATCAAAATATGTACGTAAAGATTCGTGCCTATCAATAATGGTATTGAAACATTGTTCTAATTTTTTCACATCAAGAGTAGCATCTACAATAATACCACCAGCTATGTTATAAAGAAGAGAATTATTATCTAAACTAGACGCATAATATATTCTTCTTTGTGCAGAAGAGACTGGATAGTAGTTTTGTTTTGATGTTTTAGGTATTATAGTTTTATTTGTGTTTGATAAAGAATTTATTAACTTTGCTAATTTTTTAATACTAGCATTATTAAAAATATCTTTAATAAGTATATTAACATTAAAAATATTAAAAATTTCTGTAGATAATTTTATAGCAATTAAAGAATCTAGTCCAAAATCAAATAAATTATCTAGAGCAGTGATATGTTCAATATTTAAAAGCTTGCAAATAGTTTTTATTAATAAAAGTTCTGTTTCGTTATAATTAATATCGTTATTATTGATTGAGGTAGATACGATTATTTCTGGTAATTTGTTTTTATCAATTTTTCCATTTAAAGTTAAAGGAAAAGCATCTAATACCATAATATGAGAAGGTATCATATAGTAAGGTAAGTTATTATATAAGTGTTCATAAACATCTTCAATCTTAATATTTTCATTTGTAGTTATATAAGAGCAAATACTATCGATATTATTTACCTTTTTTATCATAGTATAGGAGTTAGTAATAGTATTAATATTAACTAATGCAGTATTAATTTCATTTAATTCAATTCTATGTCCTTTAAATTTAATTTGCGCATCATTTCTACCTATAAACGATAAAGTGCCATTTGGAGTCCAATAAGCTAAATCTCCAGTTTTATATACAGATTTAGAACTAAATCTAGAATTATGTATGAAGGTTTGATTAGTTAATTCAATATTATTTAAATAACCTTTACTAACATTATCACCACTAATACATAATTCACCTACTACACCAATAGGTAAAATATTATTATTTTTATCTAAAATAAATATTTTACTATTAGATATTGGAGAACCTATTGGTACATTTTCATTTAAATTATTAGAAAATTTATATTTATAAAAAGTAGTACAAATTGTTGCTTCCGTAGGACCGTAGCCATTTACTATTTCCATATTTTTATTAATTTCTAAAAATTTATTTAAAGTGCTATTTTTTATTGCTTCTACACCTACAAGCAATTTGTCAATAAATACTTTTATTTTATTTGAAATAATAAATTTGCTAACATCGTTAAGTACACTAGGTGGAATATATAAAAATGTTATTTTATTTTTAGTTAATATATCACATAATAGAGGAATACTTGTTAATGTGTCTTCAGGATATAAAACTAAAGTACAACCAAAAGCAAGTGGAGTAAAAATTTCGCAAACACTTACATCAAATGAAATATTAGTAAGAGATAAGCAATTATCTTTACTTCCAAATTTATTGTTAAAGCAATTGTTAAAGCTAAATAAAAAATTCACTAAATTATTATGAGTAACCATAACGCCTTTTGGATTGCCAGTTGAACCTGATGTATATATAATATAAGCTAGGTCGCTAGTATCAATATTTATCAACAATTTATTTTTTTCATATTTTTTGAAGTTTATATTATCATATACTAACGTTGTAGAGTTTTCTAAATTGTAATTAGTATCTGTAATGAATAATTTTGAATTACTATCTTTAACAATATAATTTATTCTATTAAAAGGGTAAGTAGGGTTTATTGGCAAATAAGCACAACCGCATTTTAAAATACCTAAAACAGTAATTATAAATGATATATTTTTATTCATACACACACTAATAATATCGTTGTTATTAACTCCATTATCTACTAAACAATGGGCAAGTTGATTAGCTTTTTCATTCAATCCTTTGTAAGTTAATTGTTCATCCTCAAACACAACAGCAACTGCATTAGGAGTTTTTCTAGCTTGTTCCTCAAATAAATCAACAATAGTTTTATCCTTTGGATAATCCATTTTAGTATTATTGAACTTATATAAAATTTCCTCTTTTTCTTCTTTCGTAACAATATCAATATCATAAATTCCAATATTGGCATTATCAAGGACTTGATGTATCATATGTAAAATACGTTTATGAATATTTGTAATATCATCTTCATCATACTTATTAACACGATAATCATAAGTAAGATTTACGCATCCTGTATCATTAAGGTCGTATATGTGAATGTCAAAGTCATCACCAGAGTTACCATTAAATCCCCAATGCATATCATAATCTATTCCGTTTGTAGTATCTTTTTTAGTAATTTGATAAGACATAATAGAATTATACAAACTTGGTAGACTAGGATTTCTTTTTCTTAATTCTTCTAAAATAAATTGGTTAGAATACTTCTGGTGACGAAGCATACTTAAAGAATCCTTTGCAACTATACTTACAAAAGATTTAAAGCTTAAATTACTGTTTAAGTTAAACCTACAAGGAATAACATTAATAAACATACCAAGAGTATTCTTTTCCTTAAAATCCGTTCTATTTAAAATAGGAGTTCCAATAACAAAATCCTCTAAACCAGAAACTCTACTAGTATATATAGCAAAAATAGCCATAAAGAAATTAAAAACTGAAATTTTATTATTTTTGCAAAATTCATTAATTTTATTCATATCTTGTTTTGAAACCGTATGAATACTACGAAAAGCTTTACAAGAAAAGTCATTATCAGTTTTTTTCTTACTTGGAATAGAGCAAGAATTTGGAATAGAGTCAAAGATATTATTCCAGTATTGTTTATCCTTTTCAAATTTGTTACTATTCAAATAATCGTGTTCTGCATAAATATAATCTAAGTAAGGATGAAGAACATCTAAATTAGGTTCTTCATTTTTTACTAAAGAAACATAAACATTAGCAATTTCTCTACAAATTAAGCCTAAAGACCAAGAGTCTGAAATTAAATGGTGAATATTAATAATAAAACCACCAAAACCATTAGGTAATCGGAATAGTTTAAACTTAAACAATCTAGAGAAAATATCAAAAACTTCTTGCATAAAATCATTCTCAATAGCAAAAACTTCTTCTTTAGAATTAACATCTATAATGTCAAAATCTATAGCTTCAAAATCAGTAATAAATTGTTTTATTTCATTGTTTTCTAAAGATAGTCTAATATTAAAACTATCATTATGCTCAATTACAAGGTTAATAGCACGTTTAAATAAGTCAAAATTAACCTTTTCATTTATAAAAAAACTACCTCCAATATTATTAATACTACTACCAGAATAAAATTGCTCTGTAAGTAATATAGACCTTTGTGGATTAGTTAAATTAAATGTTTCTTTATTTTTCACAATATCACCCTCAAATAAATATAAATAAAAAGACCGAACTCCCTATAATTCAATAAATTATATAATTAAAACTTAAAAAATAAAACCACTTTTTAGTAATGTAACCAAAAATATATAATTACGTAACAAAAATGTAATATAAATACAGAAATTAGGCAAAAAACAACAAAAATCGACATAGTAAAGAACTTAAAGCAAATTAAAACAAAAAACGATACCTTAAAACACAAGGTATCGTTTTTGCAGTCTGGTTATGCAACTTTTTTTCATCAAACATCTTTGTACAAATTGTAAATAGTGTCAAAATCAAACAATAAAATCCGGTCTATGTCTGTTTTAAGTCTTACTTTAAATGAATATTCACTTAAAGAAGGCTCAATTGAAATTTCTGAAATGTTTTTTTCGACTATTTTCTGGCAAAGCTCAATAACTTTTTGTCGAAAAGAATCAGAAAAAGCTAAAAAGCCACTTTCAGAAATTTTTTGCCAAAAAATGTTCTTTTTAGCAATTGTATCTACTTCTTTCTGTACTGCAGAATACAGTTGAAAGAAGATAATATTGTACAGGATATGACCAGCTATTAAAAACAGCAAGATTACGAGAACCGATCCTTCCGGTTCTTCTTGAAGGTTGTTGAACATTCGATATATTACGAGAATAGCAACAACTACAAGGAGAACAATTAGTGCAAAAGACATAAAGAATAGTATGAATAAACAATTCCGAATATTTACCATACTTTTTTGGTTCAGTTTAATTTCTAACATAATAAAGCTCCTTTCAACTCAAGAGTTGCATAACCTTCAACTAGAAATATATCTATATTTTAGCACAAAATTATGTAAAGTGCAATAGAAAATAAAAATTACTTCAAAGAAACCTTGTAAAAAAACCAAAAATATAGTATTATATAAAAAGATTATGTAATAAAAAGGAGCAAAATTTATGGAAAAAAGTTTTAGCCAAAGTTATAAAGAAGCAGGAGTAGATGTTACAGCAGGATATAAATCAGTTGAACTAATGAAAAAATATGTACAAAGCACATATATTGAAGGCGTAGAATCAGACCTAGGTGGGTTTGGTGGACTTTTTGCGCCAAATATAAAAGATATGAAAGAACCAATTTTAGTTTCAGGAACTGACGGAGTAGGAACAAAACTAAAATTGGCTTTTTTAATGAATAAGCACGATACAATAGGGCAAGACTGTGTAGCAATGTGCGTAAACGATATAATATGCTGTGGAGCAAGACCATTATTCTTTTTAGACTATATGTCACTATGGAAAAACATACCGGAAATGGTAGCAACAATTGTAAAAGGAGTAACAGACGGATGTAAAAAAGCAGGATGTGCATTAATAGGAGGAGAAACAGCAGAAATGCCAGGATTATATGCTGAGAATGAATATGACCTAGCAGGATTTAGTGTAGGAATTGTAGATAAAGAAAAAATGATAAATTCAAATAGCATAGAAAAAGGAGACATAGTAATAGGTCTTGCATCATCTGGAGTTCACTCTAATGGTTTTTCACTAGTAAGAAAAATATTCAACGTAAATGAAGAAAATTTACAACAATACAAAGAAGAATTAGGAATGACCTTAGGAGAAGCACTATTAACACCAACAAAAATTTATGTAAAGCCAGTACTAAAATTGATAGAACAAATATCAGTTAAGGGAATTTCTCATATAACAGGTGGAGGATTTTATGAAAATATGCCAAGAATGTTAAACGAAAAAGTAGCAATAAACATAAATAAAAATTCATATGAAGTACCAGAAATTTTTAAACTAATTCAAAAACAAGGCAACATACCACAAAGAGATATGTACAACACATTCAATATGGGAATTGGAATGGCAATAATAGTATCAAAAAAAGACCAACAAAAAGCATTACAAATTTTACAACAAGAAGATGAAACAGCCTATGTAATAGGAGAAATAGTAGAAGGAAATAAAGAAATAAACATTAAATAATTTTAGGAGGAAAATAAAAATGGTAAGAAGAATTTATGTGCAAAAAAAAGAAGGCTTTAATGTTGAAGCAAAAACTATTTTAAAAGACATACAAGAAAATTTACAAATAAAAAACTTGCAAGATATAGTTATTTTAAATAGATATGATGTATCTGGAATAGATGACAAGACCTACGAAAAAGCAAAAAAAACAGTATTTTCAGAGCCACAAGTAAATATGTGTTTTGATGAAGAATATAATTTTAATGAACAAGACACAATATTTGCAGTAGAATTTTTACCAGGGCAATTCGACCAAAGGTCAAACTCATTAGTAGAATGTTTGCAAATAATTAGTGGAGGCGAAAAGCCAACTGCAAAATCAGCTAAAATTTATATATTAAAAGGAAATTTGCAAAAAGAAGAAGTAGAAAAAATAAAGAAATACCTTATAAATTCAGTAGACTCAAGAGAAGCAAGTTTAGAAAAGCAAGAAACATTACAAGACGAAATAGAAGAACCAAAAGATGTAGAAACAATAGAAGGCTTTATAAATATGACAGACAACGATGCACAAAAATTCTATGAAAAATATGAATTTGCAATGGATTTACAAGACCTAAAATTCTGCCAAAAATATTTTAGAGATACAGAAAAAAGAGACCCAACAATGACAGAAATGAAAATGATAGATACATATTGGTCAGACCACTGTAGACATACAACATTCCTTACAAAATTAGAAGTAATAGATATAAAATGGGATTTACTTAAAGAAATATATGAAAAATACATAAATTCAAGGAAATTTGTTTACGAAGATAGACAAAAAGATATATCATTAATGGATGTAGCAACAATAGCAGCAAAAGAATTAAAAAAACGAGGAATATTAAAAGACTTAGATGAATCAGAAGAAATAAATGCTTGCAGTATAAAGGCAGAAATCTTAGTAGACGGAAAACCTGAAGAATACTTAATAATGTTCAAAAATGAGACACATAATCATCCAACAGAAATTGAACCATTTGGAGGAGCCGCAACTTGTTTAGGAGGAGCAATACGTGACCCATTATCTGGAAGAGTATATGTGTATCAAGCAATGCGCGTAACAGGTGCAGGAGACCCAACAGTACCAATAGAAGAAACATTACCAAATAAATTACCTCAGCGTAAATTAACAAACGAAGCAGCACGTGGATATAGTTCATATGGAAATCAAATAGGTCTTGCAACAGGTCAAGTAACTGAAATTTATCATCCGGGTTATATAGCAAAACGTTTAGAAATAGGAGCATTAGTTGGAGCAGCACCAGCAAAAAACGTAGTAAGAGTAAGACCAGAACCAGGAGATAAAGTTATATTACTTGGAGGAAGAACAGGAAGAGATGGTTGTGGAGGTGCCACAGGTTCATCTAAAGCACATACAAGTAAATCGTTAACAACGTGCGGAGCAGAAGTACAAAAAGGAAATGCACCTGAAGAAAGAAAAATACAAAGATTATTTAGAAATGAAGAAGTAGCAAAACTAATTAAAAGATGTAACGACTTTGGAGCAGGAGGGGTTTCTGTTGCAATAGGAGAGCTTGCAGATGGTTTAATTATAAATTTAGATAAAGTTCCAAAAAAATATGAGGGTCTAAACGGAACAGAACTTGCAATTTCTGAATCACAAGAAAGAATGGCAGTAGTTGTTGCAAAAGAAAATGTAGAAAAATTCGAAAAACTTGCTAACTTAGAAAACATAGAAACAAGTGTTGTAGCAGATGTTGTAGAAGAACCAAGAGTAAAAATGTATTGGAGAGGAACAAAAATTGTTGACGTTAGCCGTGAATTTTTAAATACAAACGGAGATACGAAAAAAGCAAATGTCGAAATAAGTAAACCTAACTATGAAGAAAATTATTTCAAGAAAAAAGAAATAAAAGATATAAAACAAGAGTGGAAGAAAAATATATCTTCACTTAACTGTTGTTCACAAAAAGGTTTAAGTGAAAGATTTGATTCAACCATAGGAGCAGGAACAGTTATAATGCCTTTCGGAGGCAAGCAACAATTAACTCCAGCAGAAGGAATGGCAGCAAGAATACCAACACAAGAAGGATATACAACCACAGGAACAATTATGACATTTGGATACAATCCAAATTTAGCAATGTGGAGTCCATTTCACGGAGCAGTATATGCAATAATTGAGTCTATAACAAAATATGTAGCAATGGGAGGAGACTATAAAAAAGCGTGGTTAACTTTCCAAGAATATTTTGAAAGATTAAGAAATGACGAAACAAGATGGGGCAAACCACTTAGTGCATTACTTGGAGCATATTTAGTACAAGAAAAACTTTCTATAGCTTCAATAGGAGGAAAAGACAGTATGTCTGGTTCATATAACGAATTAGATGTACCACCAACCCTTGTATCATTTTGTATAGGAACAGCTAATATAGAAAAAATAGTTTCAAATGAATTTAAAAAGCCACATTCAAAAGTAATGTTATTAAAAACTAAAATAGACGAAAACTTTTTACCAGACTTTGAAGATTTAAAAGAAAATTATGAAATAATACATAACTTAATAAATGACAAAAAGATATTATCAGCAACTAGTATAAAACACGGAGGAATATCTGATTGTATAACAAAAAGCGCAATAGGAAACAAAATTGGATTTAAATTTACAACAGATGAAGATTTATTTAGCCCGATGTATGGTAGCTTTATAATAGAAGTAGAAGAAAACGTAGAAAATACAAAACTACAAGAATTAGGTTATACAATAGAAGATGAAGAAATAATATTAAAAAATAGCGAAAAGCTAGACTTAAATGAATTAATAAAAATATGGGAAGAGCCATTAGAAAAAGTATTTCCTACAAAAAATAATAGAGCAAAGGAAAAAGTAGAAAATATACAAAGTAGCCATATATGTACTTTAACAAGAAAAGTAAGCATTGCAAAACCACGAGTATTCATACCAGTATTTGCAGGTACAAACTGTGAATATGACTTAGAAAAAGCATTTACAGATGCAGGAGCCGTAGTAAACACAAGTATATTTAGAAATATAAAACCAGAATACATAGAAGAATCAATAAAAGAATTTGAAAAACAAATTAATGATGCACAAATAATAATGATACCAGGAGGATTTAGTGCAGGAGATGAACCAGACGGTTCAGGAAAATTCATTGCATCAGTGTTTAGAAATCCACGTTTAACAGATGCCATTCATAAACACTTAAATGAGCAAGACGGTTTAATTTTAGGTATATGTAATGGATTTCAAGCATTAATAAAATTAGGGCTTCTTCCATATGGAAAAATTATGCAAATGGATGATTATATGCCAACACTAACATTTAATGATATATCAAGACATCAATCTAAACTTGTAACAACAAAAGTAGTATCTAAACTATCGCCTTGGCTAAGTAAAGTAAATATAGGAGATGAATTTGTTATACCAATTTCACACGGGGAAGGAAAATTTGTAGCAACAGAGGAAGTAATGAAAACTTTAATAGAAAACGGTCAAATAGCAACACAATATGTGGATTTAAACGGAAATGCAAGTATGGATGTAGCTTACAATCCAAATGGTTCAGTATACGCAGTAGAAGGAATAACAAGCCCAGACGGAAGAATTTTAGGAAAAATGGGACATTCAGAAAGAAGTTATAGAAAAGACATCTTAAAAAATGTACCAGGAAATAAAGACCAAAAATTATTTGAATCCGGAGTAGAATATTATAAATAATATCTTCAAAAAGTTGAACAAAAAGGAGTAAAAAATTATGGAAAGAAATATATATGTAACTCCATTATCTGGAAGATATGCAAGTGATGAAATGAATAAAATATGGTCAAGTGATACAAAATATAGTACTTGGAGGAAATTATGGGTAGCACTTGCAGAAACGGAAAAAGAGTTAGGAATAAATATTACAGACGAACAAATAAATGAAATGAAGCAAAATGTGGAAAACATAGACTATGAAATTGTTGCAAAAAGAGAGGCAGAATGTAGGCACGATGTTATGTCGCACGTATATGAATTTGGAATAAAATGTCCATTAGCAAAGCCAATAATTCATTTAGGAGCAACATCGTGTTATGTAACAGACAATACAGATGTTATACTAATGCGTGAAGCATTAAAATTAGTAAGGCAAAAGTTAATATTAGTAATTAGTAATTTAAAAGACTTTGCACTAAAAAATAAAAGTATAACTTGCTTAGGATATACACATTTTCAGCCAGCTCAATTAACTACAGTTGGAAAAAGAGCTTGTTTATGGTTGCAAGATTTATTAGAAGATTTAGAAGAATTAAATTTTGTAATTGACCATATGAAATTATTAGGTTGTAAAGGAACAACAGGAACACAGGAAAGCTTTATGAAATTATTTAAGGACGAGGAAAAAGTAAATAAAATAGATAGCAAAATAGCAGAAAAAATGGGCTTTGAAAACGTATATTATGTATCACGGTCAAACCTACACAAGAAAACTAGATTCAAGAGTACTAAATATATTATCTAGTATAGCACAAAGTGCTTCAAAATTTGCAAACGATATGAGATTATTGCAACACGAAAAAGAATTAGAAGAACCATTCGAAAAGTCACAAATTGGGTCTTCTGCAATGGCATATAAAAGAAATCCTATGAGAAGTGAAAGAATTAATTCTTTAGCAAGGCACGTAGTGGTATTAGCAAATGACCCTGCTATTACATCTATGACTCAATGGCTAGAAAGAACATTAGATGATTCTGCAAACAAAAGAATTTGTATACCAGAAAGCTTTCTAGCAGTAGATGCTATTTTAATATTATATGCTAACATAACCTCAAATATTGTTGTATATGAAAACGTTATAAAAACTAATATGATGCAAGAATTACCATTTATGGGAACAGAGGAAATCCTAATGAATGCAGTATTAAAAGGTGGAGATAGGCAAGAATTACACGAAAAAATAAGAGTATATTCAATGGAAGCAGGTCGCAAAGTAAAGGAATATGGAGAACCAAATGATTTAGTAGAAAGAATAGCAAATGATGAGACGTTTGGTTTAACAAAGGAAGAGATTTTGAAAGCATTAAATCCAGATAACTTGTGCGGAAGAGCGCCAAAACAAGTAGAAAACTTTATTCAAACAGCAGTTAATCCTATACTTGATGAATATAAAGACTTAATACAAGGTTTAACAGTAGAAGTAAAAGTTTAATAAATAATAAAATTCACAATTTATAAACAATTGTGAATTTTATTATTTTAGAGTAATATTAAAAAACTAAAATTTATTTCCAGTAATTTTTTCATAAGCTTCAATATATTTATTACGAGTAGTATCAATTACACTTTGTGGAATTGGAGTAGGATTTTCAGCATTCCAACCAGTTCCTTTTAGCCAATCTCTTAAATATTGTTTATCAAAACTTTTTCCGAGAATGACCAACTTTATATTCATCTGCTGGCCAAAATCTGCTTGAATCTGGAGTTAAAAGCTCATCCCCTAAAACTAAATCTCCATTTTCATCTAAACCAAATTCAAATTTGGTATCTGCAATAATTATTCCTTTAGATAAAGCATATTCAGCACATTTTGAATAAATTTCTATTGAAGTATCTCTAACTTTTTTTGCAAGTTCTTCACCTATTAAATCACAAGTTTGTTCAAAGCTAATATTTTCATCGTGACCTTCGCTAGCTTTAGTAGAAGGAGTAAAAATTGGTGTAGGAAGTTTTTCAGATTCTTGCAAACCTTCAGGTAAACTAATACCACAAACAGTTCCATTTTCTTTATAACTTTTCCAACCAGAGCCAGTAATATATCCCCTAACAATACATTCAATAGGAAGCATTTTTAATTTTTTTACTAACATACTTCTTCCTTCAAATTCAGGCTTTTGAAATTCTTCAGGAAAATCAGAAATATTAGTTGAAATAATGTGATTTTTTACAAAATTTTGTGTATAATCAAACCAAAATTCAGAAATTTTATTAAGTATTATACCTTTATCTGTTACCATAGTTGGAAGTATAACATCAAAAGCAGAAATTCTATCCGAAACAACAATTATAAGTTTGTTATCATCAACTTCGTAAATTTCACGTACTTTACCACTACTAATCTTTTTCATAAAAACCTCTTTTCCGCCTATAAATAGGCTAATTATTAAATTAATTTATTATCTAGAAGTATATGTTTTAATTTTTTTTAAATACTTCGGCTTTCCCCAAAGAAACTGTAAAAAATACTTCGTATTTTAACAGTTTCTATTGGTCCCCACAAAAGCCTCGTCATCATTTAAAAAAAATTAAAACATATACTTCTAAATCTATTTACTAAAATAAAATTTTACATTTGCTCTAAATAAGCACTATAACCTAAATCTTGTAGTTTTTCATCTTTCTTTATAACAGTATCCTTTAAAGTACTCTTAAAGTCAGCAAGTTTTTTCTTAAGTTCATCATTTCCAACACTAAGAATAGACGTAGCTAAAATTCCTGCATTTTTTGCACCATTAATAGCAACAGTAGCAACTGGAATTCCAGAAGGCATTTGAACAATTGAATATAAAGAATCTAGACCACTTAAAGTTTTTGTGTGAATTGGAATACCTATAACAGGAATAGTTGGAACTAAGGCAGCAAAAACACCAGGTAAATGAGCAGCACCACCAGCACCAGCAATAATAACTTTTGTACCACTTTCCTTTAAACTTTCAGCATATTCAAAAGCTTTTTCAGGTGTTCTATGAACCGATAAAATCTTCATTTCATAAGAAATACCCATATCCTCTAAAAATTTTGCAGCATCTTTCATAATATTTAAATCAGAGTCACTACCCATAATAATACTAACATCAAAGTTTTTCATAAATTATCCTCCTTGTATCAAAACTAGACATATTATAACACGTATAAACAAAAAAGTCAGTATTTTTTTGCATATTAAAGAATAAAAAATTTGAAGAATATGGCAATTAGGTTTACAATATGAACTAAAAAATGCTATAATAAAAGCATATATGAAATACGAAGAAGGATATAGCGGAAAAACTTGGAAGCAAATAGCAAAAGAACAAAAAGAAAACGAAGAAGCAGACCAAATTAGGTAATAAAAATAAACATAAAACTATGTTTGAATTGATTGCTGTATATTATATAATATATAAAAAAGGAGTAATATTATGAATAGTAAAAAAACCAATTATCTAATAGCCGTAATGAATGTAATAGCTATAGTATCATTTTATTTGTTATATTTTTCATCAAATTATTTAACAGATACTATGATGATAAGCTCAAATGGTGCTAAAAATATATATAACAATAATATTATTGAATTTTTATTACTTAATATAAAACCAATAATGATAATACTAAGCTTAAGTATTGCGATACCTAATATTGTTTCTGCAATTCAAAATAAAAAAGATAAAAAATTAAGTTTTTGGCAACTTGTTTTTGGAGTTTATAATCTAAGTGCGGCAGTAGATATAGCATTTCTAGAATACTCAGATGTCAAAAAATGGGAACATATAATAATGTTTATAGTAATCCCTATAATATTAGTAATTAAAAATTTTATTACTATAAAAAAAGATAAACCTACGAAACTTAAAATTGTTTCTTATATGTTAGCTATAATAATAGCTATAATTGAAATATTTAATTGTTTATTTAATTTTTTGGGTACAGGAACTTTGTGGAGTATAATAGCAATAATAATGCAATTTATATATATTCATAATCAAGAAAATACTAATGTTGAAAGTAAAGGAAGAAAAGTATTTAATATTATTCTATATTATATAATACAAACAATAGTAGTTGTATCGTTTTCATTTATAGTTATTTATTCATTATCAGTTGTAAAAATTAATGAAATAAAATTAGATAGCCAATTATCAGAATTACATAGTAATATAACAAAGTTACAAGGAATTACTAATGAAGAAATATATATTCCTGTAAAAAAAGACAATAAATACGGTTTTATAAATGAAAAAGGACAGGAAAAAATAGAGTGTCAATATAATATAGTAACATATTTCTACGAAATTGAAATTAATAATACTAAATATTATATAGCATTAGCAAATAAAGACGATAAATGGTATATCATTTCAAAAAGTAATGAAAGTATAGAACTAAATGGAGATGTAGGAAAAAATATACAAACGAGTTATAATTATTTTAGCGAATCTGTGATGCGTGTTAAAAGCGAAGAGTCTAGATTGTTATTATATAAACTCTTTTTAGGTATACTTTTTAGAGGAAATGAAGAGTTAAATGAACAATTCCTAGAAGAAAGCGATACCAATAGTATTACTTTAACAGAACAAAATTCAGAATATTATTATTCTAACAAAAACTTTACTATGATAATAGAGCCACTATATGCTCAAACAGATTATGAAGAAAATTATTATGAAGAAAGTGATGATTCATCAGGTAAAACAAAATGCAATGTAACAATAATAAAACCTAATGGAGAACGAAAATCTAGTATAGTATATTTAACACAATTTGATGAATATAATGCAACTATAAAAACATTTTCAAATGGATATATAGAGTTTGAAAATGAAGAACAAACATATACTGGCTGGTATGATAATAATGGAAATAAATCAACAATTTCTAATGATTACTATATAATAGATATTAAAGATAATAAAATAATATTAGCCAACTATGCGGATGGAACATCTGAATATATAATAATAGATATAACAGGAAAAGTATTACTAAAAACAACGGATATTTTAATTTTTAATAATTTGTATGCAGTAAAAAATGAAAATAAAAATATGATTCTTGTAGATAAAGACTTAAATACAATATCAAAAGAATATGATAAAATACTTAATATCAAATTTAAATAAAAAAATCACAAAACCTCGTTTATTAGAATAATAATAAACGAGGTGAAATTATGAACTATAAATATTATACATCTAATAATAATGGGCAAGACGACTACGGCTTAAAATACATAGATGAGCAGGGTTATGGATTAATTTGCAAAAACTATCAATTGGAGTTTCCACCGCAACATCAAGATACACAACCAGGAATGGAATATTTAATGACTCCAAGACCTATATTCAACAATCCATATTATAGGGGAAGCGGAAAATTAATGAATAAAGTAGCAATAATAACAGGAGGAGATTCTGGAATAGGAAGAGCAGTTGCAGTAGGCTTTGTAAAAGAAGGGGCAACAGTAGTAATAGTTTACTACAATGAACAAAAGGATGCAGAAGAAACCAAAGAATTTATAGAAAAAATTGGAGGAAAATGTTTATTACTTGCAGGAGATATTAAAGATACTAATTTTTGTAATAAAGTTATAGAAGAAACATTAAATAAATTCGGAAAAATAGATATTTTAGTAAATAATGCAGGAGTACAATATCAGCAAAAAAGTTTACTAGATATAACAGACGAACAATTTGATTTAACAATGAAAACTAATATATATTCAATGTTCTATTTAACAAAACGAGCGTTGAAACATATGTTGCCAGGAGCAAGTATTATAAATGTAACATCAATAACAACATTCAAAGGAGAACCAGAATTAATAGATTATGTAACAAGCAAAGGAGCAATTGTAGGCTTTACAAGGGCTCTTGCAACTAACTTAGCTCCTAAAAATATACGAGTAAATGCAGTATCACCGGGAGTATTTTGGACACCACTTCAACCAGCCTGTTGGGAAGCAGAAAAAATACCAACATTAGGTTCAGATGCACCAATGGGAAGAGCAGGTCATCCATATGAAATAGCACCATTATTCATATATTTAGCAAGTGCGGATTCATCATATGTAACAGGTCAAGTTATGCATATTAATGGAGGAGAATATAAAGGATAATATGTTATTTTTATCATTGCTTTTTTATTTTTTTGTATTATAATTAAAGAAAATAAAAAGGAGTTAATATGAAAAGGAATAAAAATATAAATAAAATAATACAAACAGGAATAACAATAATTTTTATAGCAATATTTATACTTTTTGGATATGAACTAGAACCAAAGGATAAAACTTCAAATAACATACAAAATGAAATTAATATAAACTTAAATACAAATGAAATACCAGAATATTTTGGAGAGATAGTTGTTAATATTAATAATAATATTCCATATTTTGAAGATAAAGATATAAGTACTGAAAATTTTGAAAATTATTCAGTACTTGACTCTTTAAATAGAGCAGGACAAGCTTTTGCAAATATTTGTAAAAACACGATGCCACCGCAAGGTACAAAAAGAGGTAGTATTTCATATAAACCAACAGGTTGGGTTCAATATCTATATGGAGAAAACAATAGTAAACATTTATACGAAAGATGTCACTTAATAGCGTGGCAGTTGGGAAATGAAAACAACAATAAAAATAATCTAATTACAGGTACTTCGCAAATGAATGAAGCTATGATAGAATATGAAAATACAGTTGCAAATTGGATTAAGCAACAAAATGAAAAAGGCAATGATTATCATATTTTATACAGAGTAACTCCTATTTATGAAGGAGAAAATAAATTAGCAAAGGGTGTAGAAATAGAAGCAAAGTCGGTTGAAGAAGAAGGAGTATCATTTAATAAATTCATATACAATGTGCAAGATAATTTTGAAATTAATTATAGTACGGGAGAAGCAAAATTAATAGAAGAATAATTACGTACAGTAAAAAATAAAGAGAAGGTGATAAATTGGAAATAGAATTAAATAAAATAATACAAAAATTTCAAAATAATAATTTTATCAAAGATTTTGTAGAAGAATTAACTAAAGCACTAAATAATTCTAACAATAAAAATAAGCAAAACGATGAAAATTTAAAAAACATAAAATTATCTCAAGAAGAAGATTTAGAGTTATATAGGAAAGAAACTGATTTTTTACAGGAATATTTTAAAAAGGAATTATCAGATTTAAGTAAGGGAGAAATATTCATAGTTACCAATAAATATGAAGCTGATATTGAAAATTGTAGATATAAAATTGGTCAATATAAGGATAATAAGCAATGTCTACAAATTGTTTTTGAAAATGATTTACCAAAAAATATTCAATTAGATGATATAGTAAGAAAAATAGATGGAAAATATATTTATGATGAAGAAGCTACAAAATATGTTAAAGATATTAGGAATAAAATAAGACAAGAAATAATAGATAAAAGAAATTAAAGAAGCGGTTTATAATATCGCTCCTAATACCAATATACCAATATTATTATTATAAATTTCATTAAACTGATTTATAGAAAGAGGATTATTACCAAGTCCCGCTTCAATAGTAAAACCAGGTCTTCTAAAATCTTTTATAAACCAATCCTTAAACCCAGCAAAACTAGAATTGTAAGGAGTAACAGCTAAATTATAACCACTAGCCTGAGAAAAAGCCTTGCCAATATATAATGATTCTTGAGGGGTATAATTTTCAAACTGCCAGTAAATCTCTTTACCTTGAGTATGATAAGCAATAACTAATCTAAAATTATGTTGAAGAGTAAAATTATATAAAGCTAAACTTTCAGGCTGTGATAAAGGTTTTTCACCCACATAGTCACGAGGAGCAGGAGTAATGAAACCCTGTGAATACTTTATATGCTTAGCATTTTCCCAGCCGTGCAGGAAATTGCAAATTTAAATCCACACCTCTCGTGTTTAAAAAATACCAACCCAAAATTAAAATGAATAAAATGCAGTAATCATCTATATTACAGAGTATTTCGATATTAAAGAAATATTCTGTTTTTTTATGCAATTCAAAGACAATATTCAGAAGAATTTTTAAATAGTTTATATGCAAATTTTAAATGAATTTTATCTATTTTTTTAATAAAATTATTCTAAAAAATGATAAAAATTATGACTCTCAGAGGGCTAAAAAGGGTATTAGGGATTTTTCCCTAAACAGCGATTTGTGGTCCAACAGACCATGCTGGCGACCAAAGGGCATAAAAAAAATGCCCTACCTTGTCGGAGCAAAAAAATTTTGCTCAAAATATCAAATTACGCTTCGCTAATTTTGATATTTTTTATATGTCAAAAATTAAGAACTATACTTTTAAGATTAGTATAGTTCTATTTTATTTTTTGTAATTAAATTTT
>CANRAM010000004.1 GCA_947628605.1 uncultured Clostridia bacterium
ATGGCAAAAAAGAAAAGCGAAATAATAGAAGAAGCAAGCGATGAAATAGAGAAGATACTATCAGACGAAGAAATAAGAGCTCTAAACCTAAGACTACAGCTATGGGAAATGGACCAAGAATCAGCAAAAAGCTATGCATATGAACAAGGAGAAAATGCTGGAAAAATAAAAGGTAGAGCCGAAGGAGAAGCCATCGGAGAAGCTAGAGGAAAAGATATAGGAGAAAAAGAAGCAACTATAAAAATAGCTAGAAAAATGAAAAATAATGGAATAGAAATAGAAATAATATCTAGTATAACAAAACTAACAAAAGAAGAAATAGAGCAATTGTAGACAAAAACAATTAATAATAGTATAAATAAATTCATAAACCTAAAATAATTGGTGTAAAAATAATGTAAAACATCAATTGTTTTAGGTTTCTTTATGTATACATTTTATTATTGAAAAATAAATGAAATGTAAATATTATTTAATTGTAATATACAAAAAAATATAAAAAAAAAGTCATAAAAATAATTAAAAAAACTTAAGGAAATAAAGATTACAGATAATTACAGCATAAAAAATAAATTGACATAAGAATATTATGTAATATCATATAAGAAATAGAATTACATAAAAGGTTGATTTTTTTGTTACAAACACTTGAAAAAAGGCATAAAAGAGCGTATAATAAAAGATATGAGTGTAAAATATAAAATTTTAGGAGGAAAATATGATGAATCAAAAAATATTAACAAAGATAATAGCAACTACGCTAGCGATGATACTAACACTTGCAAATCTTACAGTGTTAGGTCTTTATACGTCTAAAACTTATGCAACAAACGATAGCTTAGAAGCACAAGAAACATTTACAAAAGATGGAAAATTAGAATTTGATGCATATTATGTAGAAGAAAATAAAAAAACACATAGTTTAGAAAGAGATATAAACGATGATACTCTAAAACTTTGTATTTCAACAAATGTAAAAGCAGGTTATTTAAGTAATGCAAGAATTGAGATACAAGGGGAAGATGGGGCAAGTGCTAATATAAAAATTAATAAAACAGAAGAACAACTACAAGCAGTGGAAAAAATTGATGATGTAAATAACCAAATAATGTTAAAACAATTAAATAGCGGAACACAAAGTTTAGTAGAAATACCAGTAACAAGCGTAAAACAAGAAAAATTTGATTTATCAAACCTTGAAAAAATTAATAATATAAAATTAATAGGAAATTATGTAAATAGCAAAGGGGAAACAGAGCAAATAGAAAAAACAATTAAAGTAAGAAATAAATGGATAGCAACTCGGAAATGTTGAATTAAGCCAAGAAACTCTTGCTTATTTGCCATATCAAATTGGAAATGAAAGCGGAATAATAGTACAAACTAAAATTCAAACAGGTCTAGAAAATAATACAAAACCAATAAAACAAACACTACTACAAATAAAAGCACCACAAATAGAAGGAAAAACACCAAGTAAAGTAAAAGTAGTAGCAAATACTTATGCAAGCAACAACCAAACAGAAGAACAATTTAATCAAAATAATTGTAATTACGATAGTAAAACAGGAATAATAACAATACAAGTAGAAAATCAACCACAAGATAATATAGTACAATGGAATCAAAACCAAAAAGATGAATATAAAATTACATATATATATGAAAGAAATGATGAAGAAACAATAACAGAAGAAAATAATACACAACAAAATAATATACAAATTGCTCAAGTATCAATTTTAGCTTATGGAGACGAAAAAGAAATTTCAAAAGCAGAAGAGTTACAAATTGATACAAACGAAACAAAAGGAAATATAGTACAGACAAATATGCAAACCGTAAGCGAATTGAGCAAAGGAAATTTATACATACAAACAGCAAATCAAGCAGAGTATGAATTAGATACTAATACAGAAATAGCATATGCAGATGTAATGGATGAAATAAATATTCAATTACCAAACGATACATTTGTAACAGAAGATGGTCAAGTATTTGCAAGTGGAGAAAGTACAAAATACTTAGAAACAGCTATTTCAAAACAGAACTTCTTAAAAATATTAGGAGAAGAAGGAAGTATACAAATTATAGGTAGAGATGGAGAACAAATAGCAGTATTTAATAAAGAAACATCTGAAGATGAAAATGGAAACTATAAATACACATACACAGGAGAACCAAGTGAAATAACAATAAAAACAACAAAGCCAGTAACAGAAGGAACACTTAAATTAAGCCATAAAAAAGCATTAAAAGCAGAAGAAAATTACGATACAAACATTGTAAAAGCAATAAAAGTATTAGAACAACAAGCTAAAACTAAAGTTATAAATGGCACAAATGAAATTGCAAATAACGAAGCAAAAATTCAAACAAACCTTATAGACCCAACAACAAGAATAGAAACAAAAATAAGCAAAGAGAACTTATCAACAATAGTAAAAAATGAAAATGTAGAAATAAAAACAATATTAAAAACTTACGATTATACTTGTGATTTATATAAAAATCCTTGTGTAGAAATTGAATTACCAGAATTTATAGAAACAGTAGATTTAAAAGACGTAAACTTATTATATGATAGTGAACTACAAATTAAAGACTATAAAACTTATAAAAATGAACAAGGAAATATAATTATACAAGTAATAGTTGAAGGAGAAGAAACAAAATATAATCAAGATGGAATTACAAATGGTGCTAATATAAGCATAGTAGCAGATTTAACATTAAAAGAATTAACACCAACTACAGAAAGCGCAATAAAAACATATATAACAAATCAAAATGCAACATCATATGAAACAAGCATAAATCCTGAAGCAAATATAACAGAACAAAAAGGATATGCACAAACTTATGTAAAAGCAGTAGCACCAGTAGGAATGGTAACAACAAATGAAATAAGCGGATACAATCAAAAAAATGAAACAGCTACATCAATAAGTGGTCAAGAAGAAATAGGAAGACTAGATGTAGGACAAGCTGGAAAACAAGCAACAGTAACAATGAACATAATAAACAACTATGAAGCAACTGCAAAAAATATAAAAATACTTGGAACAACACCAAGTAGTGGAAACAAAGATGTAGAAACAAAACAAGAACTAAATTCTAACTTAACTACAGGAATAACAAACTTTTTAGCACCATCAGGAATAGATGAAGAAAAAGTAGATATATATTATAGCGAAAATGCAGATGCAACAAAAGATTTACAAGATGCAAATAATGGTTGGACAACAGAAATTACGGAAAATACAAAAACATATTTAATTAACTTAAATGACTATGAAATGGAAACAGGAGATAAAGTAACATTTGCATACAATGTAAATATACCAGAAAACTTATCACATAACCAACAAACATATGAAAACTACACAGTATACTTCGATAATGTAACAGAGGAAAGAACAATTGAAGATAAGCAAATAGCAACAAAAGTAGGTTTAACAACAGGTCAGGGACCAGAATTAAAAGTTACAATAGAACCAAACATTGGAGCAGGAAAAGATGTAGAAGAAGGCAAATTAGTAATTTATTCTATGAAAGTAAAAAATGTTGGAAAAGAAACAGTAAATAATATAACTGTAACAGGAAACATTCCAGAAGGAAGCGTTTATACATACTTTGAAGGAGATTATGCAAGCCAAGAAGGACTTGACCAAATATCAGACGAAAATAGAAAAGAATATTCGGAAGTTATAGAAGCGCTTGCACCAAATGAAGAAGCGGAAATAACATATGTTGTTAAAGTATTAACAAGACAAGAAAATGCAGAAGTAACATTAAATGCAGAAGCAAAGGCAACAGTAGAAAATGTAGATACAGTATTTGCATCAGATATAGTTAGCAATAAAGTAGTAGAAGGATTTATTACAACAGAAATTACATTAGCACCAAGAGCTGAAGTTTTTGATAGATCTGAGGAAGAAAATGTAACATATTTTTTAGATTTGCGAAATGAAAAAAACGAAGGAATAAATGATATAACAATAACAGATGTATTGCCAGAAGGAGTAACCTATGTAGAGGCATCTAGTGGTTCAAATTATAATGAAAAAGCAAGAACAGTAACTTGGAATATAAAAAGACTTATGGCAGAAGGAGTAGATTCAGTATCAGTAAAAGTAAAAACGAATAAATTAGGAAACAACGAAAATAGAAAAACAATTTCTAATAAAATGACTATAACAGCAGGAGGAAAGAGTATTTCAAGTGATGAAATAGCATTTGATGTAGTAAAACCAGGAATTTCAATTAAACAAACAAGTGATATTACAACAAATAAAGTTTCTGTAGGAGATACAATAAATTATACGATTACCGTAAAAAATGAAGGTGGAAGTGAACTAAAAAATATTAATATTAAAGATTATCTACCAAAAGAATTAAAATATGAAGGTGCAACTTTCACAGATAATGGTAGTGAATATACTTCTAATATTTACAGCGATTATGCAAGCATAGGAATACATGATTTAGCAGAAGGAGAAGAAAAACAAATACTTGTAAAAGCTACAGTTCAACCTTTAGAAAGTGGAGTAACAGAACGTACTATTACAAATACAGCAACAGCAAATTACTTAAATGGAAATGAAGTTGAAGCAAACAAAATAACACACACAATAATATCAGATGGCTCAGGCTCTGTAACAGGAGACCCTTCAGTTTCAGAAGTAGTTGAAGGAACATATAGAATTTCTGGAACAGCGTGGTTAGATTCTAATACAGACGGAAAAATGGATGACGATGAAACAAGACTAAGTAACATAACAGTAATGCTATTAGATGCAGATACAGGAAAAATTGTAAAAGACATATCAACAGGAAGCAATAAAGAACAAACAACAAGCGAAAACGGAACATATATATTTGCAAACTTAAAAGCTGGAAAATATATGGTAGTATACTTATATGATGAAGGAAACTATAGTGTTACAGCATATAAAAAAGAAGGTGTACCAGATACATTAAATTCAGATGCAACAAGTATGAAAGTCCAAATTAGTGGTACAACTAGAAACACAGCAGCAACAAACACTTTGGAAATAAAAGATTCAAGTATTTCTAACGTAAACTTAGGTTTAATAGAAAACAAAAAATTTGACTTAAAACTAGATAAAGTTGTATCTAAGGTAACATTAGTAGATAAAAATGGAACAAAAATTAATGAAACGAAAGATGCAAAACTTGCTAAATTGGACATTCCAGACAAAACAATTAATGGAGCAAATGTAGTAATAGAATATAAAATCAAAATTACAAATGAAGGTGGAGTATCAGGATACGCTAAAAAAATAGTAGATTATTTACCAAGTGAAATGAAATTTACAGTAGATTTAAATAAAGACTGGTATAAGGCAGACGATGGAAACCTATATAATGCAAGCCTTGCTAATACTCTAATAAAACCAGGAGAAACAAAAGAATTAACGTTAATACTAACAAAAACAATGACAGGAACATCAACAGGTCCAGTACATAACACAGCAGAAATTTACGAGGCATCAACAGATGTAGGATTAACAGATTACGATTCTACACCAGCAAATCAAGTACAATCAGAAGATGATTATAGTTCAGCAGATGTACTTCTAGGTGTAAAAACAGGTGAAGTTTATATATACGTTGTAATTACAATGTTATGTGTTGGAGTTTTTGGAGTAGGAATATATTTCATAAAAAAGAAAGTTTTAATTAGAGTTTAGGAAAGGAGGAACAATTGGAAATGTGTAAAACTAAAAAAAATAAAATTTTATTTATAATACTTTCAACTTTATGTATGCTGATACTAATGTCATATGGAGTTAGTGTAAAAGCTGAAGAGACGAAGTCGGATGGTTTTGAGGTATTTGGAGATGAGGTAGGAAAAGTTATACTTGATGGACATATGATTCCTCATATTCAAATTACAAATGACGGAAAAAAATACTATACATATTGTCGAGATTATGGTGGAACGTATACATCATTTAAGAAAGACGGACTAGGTATAACTAGAACTGGATTTGCAAAAATTGATTTTAGTAAAGAATATACAGAAGCGGATTGTAAGAGTTTTATGGGGCATAAGTTTATGGTATATAAAGATGTGGGCTATATCGATATGACATCACATCAAGATGTTGCCTATATATTTGCAACTGCAAACGAGAGAAGTGAAATGCTTGATAATAATACTCAATTAGCAATATGGGATAGTACTTTTGATGTAAATACAAATGCTTCTGGAACATTTGATGTACCTTTAACAGAAGAGGGAGAGCAATATGAAAGATATTATGATATAACACATGAAAATAACCAAGATATTTTTAGAGAAAAAGTTCAATATAGTTTTGATAAACAAACAGAAAGTTATGCGTCAAACTACGAAAAACCAATTGTTACAGTAGACCAAACAAATAAAGATTATCCATATACTGTAGGAGGATTTTCAGTAATATATCCACAAGGAGAGTCTACGAAGGTTGGAATAGAAGATACATATAAAGAAACGTATAATAAATTAGAAAAGGGATTAGAATATGCAAAATCAATTAGAAGTTTGGCAGTTAGAACAGTAACACAATCGCAAATAGCAAATTGGGCTGATTTTAAAGAAAAAAGAAATGTAGCAATGGATGTATTTGATAAAGTAAAGAAAGAATCAAATGGGGGAAGTTCAATAACACAACAACATTATGATTCAATGAAAATGGCATTAAATAATCTTTCAGATGCATTAAACAGATTAAGCAAAACGAGTGGGGAAAAATTTGATACAATAGTAAAAGCAGAATATGAATCGGGAACAGGGTCTGATATATTCAGTTATATAAGTATGGTAGAGGTTCTAGAATATTCAGATGTAGAATGCAAAAATTTAGTACAATCGCTTGCAAACGATAATGACGAATCTACACCAGACCAAATTAGAATTATAAGTGGACAAGGGTTAATAACAAATAGTGTTTTAAAATCTACAAATGGAGCAGATGATAAAATTAATGCAAATTTACCAAAAAGTGGTCAAAGATTCTATATTCAATTTAAACCACACGATGGAGTAAAAGGAATAAAAGTAAGAATTTATATAAACTATCTAGAAAGTTGTGGGGCTAAAGTAGTTTCATTTGAAGGAGGAACTGCTGTAATAAAATGTGATTTTAAACCAGGTACAGGTGGTAGCGATGACCCGAAAGATGGAGAAAAGGAACCGCAAAAATGTAAGCCAACTATGGAAGTAACGGAGGGAGTTGACCAAGAACTTGGGGGAGTCGTCTTCGGTAATGAAGAAAGTGATCCGAAAGACGAGCCTGGTCGTGTTGTGCATTTTCCTGGTGATAAAGGTAAATTCATTGTTAAAGGTGCAGTAGGTTATATTCAAGGGACTCAAGCGAGTGCTTGGAAAAACTGGAGGTCTATGTACTTAGATGAATCTTTTGAAGACGGAATTCCACTAACAATGGACTTAGAAGGAGACGTGTTCATTGACCAAGATGAAGGAAAAGTTAACGAAGGAAACAATAAATTTGACAATGCAGAAACAGAAGGAGTAGCTGGAGCAGAAGTATGGTTATATAGACATAGCGATAATGCATTGATAGGAATAACACAAACAGATAAAAATGGACACTATGCATTCAAAGAATTAGATCCATTACAAAAATACTATGTAAAATTTGTATATAATGGAATGTTATACACAAACGTAGAAAAAAATATAAGCGAAACATATAATTCAGATGCTTGGAATGTGACATCAAAAGCGCAAGAAGCAGATAGAGATTCATTCAATGATTTATTTGCAGAAATTGGTTCATATCCAGCAAACTATAAGATAAAAACAAAAGTATTCTCGGATATAGGTGATTACAATAAAGTATACTTACAAGAAGATATAGTTAATATATTTAAAAGAATAACAGACAAAATAGTAGAAAATAATGGAGACCTAGTAAAAGCTGCACAAGAAGTAGCGCAAAAAGAAGGAAATTCAGAAGAAGCAAAAAGAAAAGTACAATTCGCAGTAGACTGTAGAATTGAAGCATTTACGGATAGAGAAAAGACAAGTGTAAACGACTACGAAGGTAAAACAAAAGCTACATACATATATCCAATATATGACCAATTTAAACTAAGCGAAGGTTCAACGGCAAGACTTGGAGATGTTGCATATAAACCAATATATGAAGGTCAAAGACATATTAACTTAGGTATTAAAGCAAGACAAGTAGCAGACTTAGCACTTTATAAAGACGTATTAAATGCAGAAGTAACAATAAATGGAAAAACAGAAACCTATAAATTTGACTCAAGAAAAAGTTCTAAGTTCCAAATAGGTATTTCACAAGGAGATTATTTACAAGGAATGAGAAAGAACTATACAGAAGAAGAAACGACGTGGGCAAGAGAAGAAACGCAAATAAATAGAGAAATGGAAACAGATACATACGAACAATACACAAGAGCTGAAGAATATTACAATGGTGAAAGCGAAGGAAATTATGAGGGACGTCAAAATTATCAAATTACAGATAATTGGGATTTAAATGAGCAAGAGAAACTAAAAGTTTATGTGACATATAAAATAGGAATAAAAAATCAGTCTGCTATAAAATCTGGAGTAACTGAAATTGCAGATTACTTTGATAATAACTTAACATTTTATGATGCATATTTAGGAAAAGAAAATGGAGATAGAACAGGAGATGTAATAGTAGCTACTAATTCTAAATTTGATGCACAAACACAATATAAATCAGCAAATGGTGCATATCAAACAATATACGTAAGACCAGCAAATGGAGATGTTTTTGCACAGTTAGTAGACGGAGAAGAACAATATGTATATGTTAAATTTGAACTTAGAAAAGATGGAGAAGATGCAGGAACTATTTTAAGTAATGCATTAAAAGATACAGATGGAGCATCACTTTCAGTACTTAACATAGCAGAAATAAATGGATACAAAACATTTACTGATGACGGCAAATCAGCAGGTCTTGTTGATTACGACTCTAACCCAGGTAACCTAGACATTTCTGGAATAGACAAGTTAGAAAATATAGTAGATTATGCTTTACAAAATAATCTAAAATATGAAGACGACACAAACCGTGCGCCAGCACTTATTTACAGAAAGTATGAATCAAGAACAATAGAAGGTACAGTATTTGAAGATTCTACAGGAAAAGGACTAGAGATTGATACAAATAGTACAAGAACTGGAGACGGCAAAAAGGCTGACGATGAGACTAAAATACAGGGCGTACAAGTAGAACTTATAGAAATAAAAAATGGTAAAATGACAGTTAAAGCAACAACAACAACTAATGAAAATGGTTGGTATGGATTTACAGGATTTATTCCTGGAGATTATACAATAAGATATACATATGGCCATAACGATGCAACAGCATTAACAAAAGATACCGAGGATTTACAAGGTCAAAATGCAAAATCATATAATGGTCAAGATTATCAGTCAACAACCTATAGTGCAAATATTGGAACTACTGGAGTAGAAGAAATTGAGTTAGAAACAGATGGAAACTTATATGATACATATGGAAAGTTAAATGCTACAAAAGGAGAAGAAGAAGAGGTTGCAAATGCAAGTGAAACACAAAAAATAGAAAAATATAAACAAACAGCAGATGGAAATATTAACTATTGGTACAATGTAGATGATGGAAATGCTTCAAATGCGAAAGATGATGAAGTAAGAAAACAACAAGTAATTGCATACTCAAATGGAGAATATGACAGACAAATAACAAACCACAAAGCAGAAGTATTTAATGCATATGTAAATCCACAACCAGAGCATATAGATGCACAAACACATACGGCACTTATAAAAGAACTTGAAAGAAGAACATTCCGTTATGCATATACACCAGTTCTTGAAATAGAAGTAGAAAAAGCTACTAAAACAAAAACAGGTGGAACAAATAAAACACAAGATTATGAACATAAAATAGAAGGTGTAGACTTTGGAATTGTTGAAAGACCAAAATCAGAGTTAGTAATTGATGAAGACATTGCAAGAATTAAAGTAACAGCAAGTGACAATTCAACAGTATTATTTGATACAGATGACTTTAAAACAGAAAACTTACAATATGTAAAAGGACAGCAATATAAATATATGTATAAAGGAACAGACATTAATGATTATGACAAAAATGAGCTATTAAGTGTTATTATGGACGAAGAATTAATTAATGGAGCAAAACTAGAAATAACATATAAAATGAAAATAACAAATAATAGTGAACAAGATGCTAATACAACAACAAAAGCAAATAAAATATTAAACTACATTTCAAATAACTTAAGCTTTGATGCAAGTGCTTCAGAAAACCAAGATTGGGAATTAGCAAAAGTTTCTGATATTCAAACAACAAATAGAAGTACACTTGTAAATAATGCAGACTTTTTACAAGAAGGAAATGCTGTAAAAGATGATAGCGGAAATAACTTAAAATTAATAGACCTAAGTACACAAGCAGTAATATTACAAGCAAAAGAAGGAAATCCACTAATAACTACAGCTTTACACCCAGGAGAGTCTACAGGTGAAGCAACATTAAAAGTAGAAAAAGTATTATCAACTGAAAGCTCAGCAGACGACTTAAAATATACAAACTTAAATGAAATTGTTGAAGTAGAAAATACAGTAGGAAGATACGACCGTGGAGCAACACCAGGAAATCAAAACGTACAATATCATCCACAAGAACACGATTCATCAGGAGCAAGCCAATATGCTGATAGAACAAATGACACAAGAGACCCAGATATAGTAAAACTTGCAAATACAGGAAGTAATGATGCAGGTTATGATCAACCAGCACCACAAGATGCTACAATAATCATAATACCACCAACAGGTTCAAAATATATTTACTATGTAATAGGTGTAACATCAGCATTAGTACTAGCAATAGGTATCTTCGTAATTAAAAAATACGTAATTAAAAAATAAATAAAGTTGCATAAATGAAGTGTCCTCTCCTTATTAGACAAAAAGTTTAATAAGGAGGGGGCATTTTATGCAATTTAGCATATAGTGTTTATATAATTTTGCAAAAGTGTGATAAAAGAAGCAAAAAAGCTTGCAAAAGTGTGAAAATACTATATAATAAGAATATAATTATTATATAAGGAGGCATATAATGGAACGATTTATAATGAAAAAATTAATTAACTGGAAAAGTGATAAATATAGAAAACCATTAATTATAAAAGGAGCAAGACAAGTAGGAAAAACATATATAATAAAACAATTTGGAAATGAAAATTACGAAGGAGTAGCATACTTTAATTTTGATCACGATGAAGGTTTATATGGTATATTTTCAAAAACAAAATCTCCCAAAAGAATATTAGAGCAATTGTCGTTTATTTATGGAAAAGCAATTTTACCAGAAAAAACACTAATTTTTTTTGATGAAATACAAGAATGTCCAGATGCATTAAATTCACTTAAATACTTTCAAGAAGAGGCAAATGAATATCACATTATATGTGCAGGTAGTTTACTTGGTATTAGATTATCACACACTACATTCCCAGTAGGAAAAGTAGAATTTATGAATATGTATCCAATGAGTTTTAGTGAATTTTTATTAGCAGACAAGTGTGAAAATTTGGTAAATTATATGAAATCTATAAAAAACATAGAAAAAATTCCAGATATATTTTTCAATTTATTAGAAGAAAAATTGAAAGCATATTTTATAATAGGTGGAATGCCTGAAGTTGTATACTCGTGGGTTAATGAAAAAGATATGGAAAGGGTAAATAAGCTACAAGCAAATATTTTAAAATCATATGAAAGCGATTTTTCGAAACATACTTTAACAAGTGAGGCAAATAAAATATCACTTGTGTGGAATAACATTCCATCACAGCTTGCACACGAAAATAAAAAGTTCTTATATCAAACTTTAAAAAAAGGTGCAAGAGCACGAGAGTATGAAGGTGCAATAAATTGGTTAAATGATTCAAATTTAATTTACAAAGTACATAACGTAACAAAACCAGCAATTCCATTAAAGGCATATAACGATTTAAGTAGTTTTAAAATTTATATGAATGATATAGGATTATTAAGAAATATGTCAAACTTAGATAGTAAAATTGTTGTAGAAGGTAACAGGCTATTTGAAGAATTTAAAGGTGCTTTTACAGAAAATTATGTATTGGATACATTATATAATATGTATGAACAAGATATAAATTATTTTACATTTGATAGAAATGAAATAGACTTTTTAATTCAAACAAAAAATGAAATTATACCAATAGAGGTAAAATCTAATAAATCAACTAATAATATAAGTTTAACAAAATATAATGAAAAATTTGATAACACATTATCAATACGCTTATCTGCTAATAATTTAGAAAAATCTGGAAAAATATTAAATGTACCATTATTCTTTTTAGAATATATTAATAATATTATATAAGATATTTCTAATAAACATTGAAAAATATGCTAAAATGTTATAAAATAATTGAAGTTAAATAATAATAAACAAAAGAAAAAGTCATATAAAAAGTGGAGGTGTCTAAAAAGGTAAAAAACTTTTTTAAATAGAGTACTAAATATGACAAACAATTCAAAAGATTAAGATTAAAATAATACCTATATTTAAAAAAGTAAGAGGTGGGTTATTATGTTCCAAAATATAACAGGACAAGACATACAAAATGACTTTGACGATGAACAGTACAATAATAAAATAAAAATATTTTTAAAAAATGCTTTTTCAAAACAAAAAGTGCTAGTTTACATTATAAGTTTTATGCTATCCACAATTAAAGGAATAGATGGAATAGCACCATTTGCAATATCAATATTTGCAGCAAGTTTAAGTAACAAAATACCAACATTAATAGTATATATTCTAACATTAATAGGTACATTAATTGGTCTTGGAGGAGGCCAAGCTTTAACATATTTATTAACATCACTTGTATTAATTGCAATGACTCTAATTTTTAGACCAAACGAAAACGAAGAATATGATACAGAAAAAATAAGATTAGGTAAATACGTATTTTTATCAAGTTTCATTGTACAAATAATAAGCAGATTCTTTAGCGGATTAGTTGTTTATGATGTATTTGAAAGTACAATGATAGCAATATCAGCCTATATTTTTTATAAAATATTTGCAAATTCTTTAATTGTATTAAATGAATTTGGCATAAAAAAAGTGTTTGCAATAGAAGAAGTAATAGGAGCAAGTATAATACTTGCAATATGTGCATCAAGTCTTAGAGGACTTAGCATATTCGGATTTGAATTAAAAACAATATTAAGTATTTTAGTTGTGTTAGTTCTAGGTTGGAAAAACGGAGTATTAGTAGGTGCAACAACTGGAGTTACAATAGGAACAATTTTAGGATTAGTTAACCAAACAGAACCTATAATAATAGCATCATATGCTTTATCAGGTATGCTAGCAGGAATCTTTTCAAAATTTGGAAAAGTAGGTGTAATAGTAGGGTTCATATTAGGAAATGCAATTCTTTCATATGTATCAACAGGAAACACAAATCAAGTAATTTATATAAAAGAAATTTTAATAGCATCGTTAGGCTTACTATTAGTACCAAAAAGTTTACCAATAGATGTTGAAGAATTAATAGGTAAAGCAAAAATGTTACAATCTGGTCCAGCAAGTAGAATAAAAGAAAATAAAGAAACAGTATTTAGATTAAACAATGTTTCAGAAACAATAGCAGAAATTGCAGATACATATAAAGAAGTAGCTGCAACTATTATAGAGGAAGAAGATACAGAAGAAGAAAGAAATAAAAACTTATTTTTAGATGAACTTTACAACAATTTAGACGGGCTAGAAGAAAATATATTATATGAAGACTTACAAGATATTGCTAACAAAGGAATACTTACAGATATTTTCAATGTATTAATAAATTCACAAAAAATAACAAGAAAAGAATTACTAGATATTTTTGAAAAGCATAATAACTTTATAATAGGATTTGACGATGCAAGCATAAGTTTAAAATTAGAAGAAGACATAGGTCAAATTGTAGAAACAATTAATGAATCATATAAACGAAGCAAAATAAATTTTATATGGAAACAAAAAATAGATGAAAATAAAAGGAATATTAGTACACAGTTAAATGGAGTATCAAAAGTTATTTCGTCACTTGCTAACGATATAGAAGAAAAAATTGAAGAAGATAAACATCAATTCATTATAGAAAAAGAAGAAATAATTGCTCTTGCAAAAGGTAGAAATATTGATATACAAGATATTCGTATAAAAAGAGAAAAAACAGGAAGATACCTTGTTACAATTTATACAAATTCGTGTACAGATGTAAAACAAAAAAAGGGATGTAGCATTGAAATAATGGAGAAAATACTTTCAAAAGTATTAGATGAAAAGATTGTTATACAGCGAAATGACTGTGGCTTTAAAAAAGAAGCGAATATATGCGTTAATACATACGCATCAGCTGATAAATATATAGTTCAAATAGGAATATCTAAAAAAACCAAAACAGATTCACCCGTTTCAGGAGATTCTAGTTTAAGTTTCAAGCTTGAAGACGGAAAATATTTATTAGCAATAAGCGACGGAATGGGCACAGGGCCAAAAGCACGACAAGCAAGCCAAATTGCTACAAAAATGCTACAAAGATTATTAACCTGTGGGTTCGATAAAGATACATCAATTGAGCTAATTAATTCTACATTATCTGTTAATACAGAAGAAGATACGTTTGCAACACTAGATATAGCAATTCTAGACCTATATGCAGGAAATATAGAATTTATAAAAAATGCGGCTTGTCCTACATATATAAAGCAAAATAAAAAAGTACAAATAGTAAAATCATTATCACTTCCAGCAGGAATATTAGAAAATATAAATTTAGTAGAATATGATAAAGACATAGAAGATAACGATATTTTAGTAATGTGTTCAGATGGCATTATGGAATCAAATTCCGAATATCAAAACAAAGAACTATGGGTAAAAGATATTTTAGAAACAATACAAACAGATAATGTACAAAAAATTGCAGATATAATAGTGAAAGAAGCAATAGATAATGGTTATGGCGTAGTAAAAGATGATATGACAATTATTGTTGCAAAATTTGTTAAAAAAATACCATAAAAATTGTATAAAAATTGTTTTTTTGTATTTTATGTGATATAGTATACGTGAAATTAAAATAACACCATAAGGAGTATGAAAAGTATATGAAGAAAGGAAAAAGATACGATAACGGAGCAAAACTAAATGTAAAAAAAGTAATAGCGGTTATAATGGCATTTGCTGTCATAATTATGTTCATTGTAGGAATAAAAACATTACTTACAAAAAGCGAAGAAAAAACAGCAACTGTAGTTTCAAGCTATTACCCAGTATATACAAATGAAAAATGGGGAGTAATTGACCAAACAGGAAAAATAATAATTGAACCAACATTTTCAGAAATGATTACAATACCAAGTTCAAAAACAGACTTATTTATTTGTATGTATGACATAGATTATACTAATAATACATATAAAACAAAAGTACTAGACTCAAAAAATCAAGAAAAATTCACTGAATATGAATCTGTAGAAGCAATTGAAAATGTAGATAAAAATAATATACTATGGTATGAAAAAGACGTATTAAAAGTAAAAAAAGACGGAAAATATGGTTTAATAGATTACAAAGGCAATGTAATTCTAAACATAGAATATGATAATATTTATGCACTACAAGGAGTAGAAAATAGCTTAATAATAAAGAAAAATGAAAACATAGGTCTATGTGATAACAAAGGAGAAATTATAATTCCAACTGAATATAAGAAAATAGAAGCAATTAATGATGACTATAAAAATGGATATATTGTAGTAAATAACGACAATAAATATGGGGTAATTGATTTTACAAAAACAGTAATTTTTGAACCTCAATATCAAGAAATAAAAGGTTTAACATCAAACGATATATATATTGTAAAAGAAAACAATGTATTAAAAGCAATTAACAAAAAGCAAGAAGTATTATTACAAGATAAATTTCAAGATGTAAAACAAATAAATGGAGACAACATAGTATTTATTAATAATAATAAATATGGAGTAATTAATACAAATGGAGAAATAAAAGTTAAAGCCGAATATGATAATTTAGAATATGCATTTGGAGAATACTACATAGCAAAAAAATCTGACAAATACGGAATTATAGATTTAAATGGCAATATATGTGTACCATTTGAATACACAAATTTATCATATAGAAAAGGAGCTAATATAATAGAAGCTCAAAATGGAGAAAATGTAGAGTTAACAAGAATTTTAAACGATAAATTTGAAGAAAAACTACAGGGAATAATTTGTGAAATAAATGAAGACAAAGGGTATATGAGAATGAGAGTAGATGATGAATATAAATACTATAATTTTAAACTAGAGGAACAAGCATCTACACAAGTATTATCACGGAAATACATTATTCTTAAGTAAAAATAATGGAAAATACGGATATACAGATAAACAAGGAAATGTAGTAGTAGACTATATTTACGACGATGCAACAGAGCAAAATAGTTATGGCTATGCAGCAGTAAAAAAAGACGGAGTTTGGGGAGCAATAGATAAAACAGGTCAAGTAGTTTGCGAAAATCAATATAATTTGGATAATAACATCTTAATTGATTTTATAGGAAAATGGCATTTAGGCTTAGATGTTAACTGTAACTATTACACGGATAAGTAAAAAGGTTTATAGATACCTTAAAAAATCTAAATTTAAAATTTAAGGAAATAAAAATGGAACTAAAGACAAAATATCAATATACATACTTTATATACCCATATATAATAAATGAAAATAAATATAATAAGTACTTGTTTAAACTTTTAAATAATAAAAATATTAGAGTAAAATTTTTTGAAAAAGAAAAAGACTTAGATATGTACTCATATTTCTTACCAACAATAAGAAAATTTATGTTTCAAGATTTTGAGTTTACAAAAGAAAAAATAAAAGAATTTGAAAAATTTAGTAATGATATGAAAGCAAACTTATTAGCAACATATCCTAGTATTAGTTTTGAATATAATATAGGGAATAATGTGCAAGGAAAAGCAGGAACTAAAGAAGGTATTTTTTTTAGAATTCAAAAAATAGAAATAATTTGCTTTAAAACAGGAATCTGTTTTTTACTTATAAAAACAAACTTAGAGGAAACAAACTCATTTTCAGATGTTTTAAACTTTAACTATAAATTTAGAGATATAAATTCAGAGTTTAAAGAGTTAAAGCAATATGAAAATATACGTTTGCAAACAACTTCTTTTGATGATGTAAAACAAATAAATGATATAATTAAAGAAATAGCAGGAAACACAATGGATTTAAATCAACTAGACATAAATTCCAGCAGATTTATTACATATGCTTATACCTGTTTAGACCAAATGTATTGGAACGAAGCTAGTCAATTTAAAAATATAGAGTTTGAATTTTTCAAATATGCTAACATATTCCCAAGTTCATATAAATCTAATTTCGACAGAAAACATATGGAAATACTGTCAAAATGGAATTTTATACAAACAGGATTTACTAAAGAAGGAATGGCTTTACTAACATCTAGTGTAGACATACATAACTATACAAAATTGCCATTTATATATGAAAATCAACATCTATATACATACTTATTAGTGCAATATCAGAAAATTTATTTAAAAAAATTAGAAAATGAATATAAGAAAAAAAATAAAGAACTTTCGGCAAGGCAAAAATTTATAAATTTTTCTAAAGAACTTTGGATACAAGAAGTTACCTCAGATGATGTTGGAACTAACATATATACAAAAGCAAGAAATGTTTCCGAAGTAGAAAAAATATACCAAAATATAAAGAATAAATTTGATATAGCTTATAAGCAATTGAACATAGAAAAAGAAAGCAAAGTAAATAAAGTTATTATTATTGCACTTGGAATATCGTTATTATTAAATATTATAAATTTTATTTTTTTAATGATGTTATTATAAAATTTTAGAATATGCTAGAGCTATGCCCTAGCATTTTGCTAAAGAGGGGTAATTTATGAAACTAAAATGTGGAACAGATATAATAGAAATAGATAGAATAGAAGAAGCTATAAGCTCTTTAAATGATAAGTTTTTAGAAAGAGTATATACAGAAGATGAAATAAAATATTGTGAAAGCAAAAATAAAATGAAATATCAACATTATGCAGGAAGGTTTGCAGCAAAAGAAGCAATATTTAAAGTAATATCTGATTTTTTAGATAGTAAATATGAAATAAATTGGAAAAATATCGAAATAGTAAATGACAAAAATGGAAGACCTAAGGTAAATTTAGTAGGAATAGAAAAAAAAGAATTAAAGGATATAGATGTAACAATATCTCATTGTAAGAAATATGCAACTGCAACAGCTGTTTTATTAAGCGATTAATTACTTATTTTTATAAAGTTTAGCTTAACAAAAATTAGGAGGAAATTATGGAATTATTTGATTCACATTGTCACTTAGATGATGAAAAGTTTGATGTTGATAGAAAAGAATTAATTCGGAAGAATATTTACGACAAATATTGTAAGTTTAATAAGTGCAGGATATAGTTTAGAATCATCAAAAAAAGGGTTAGAACTTGCATTAAAATATCCACAAATATATACAACAAGTGGAATTTCACCAAACGATATTGCGGAAAAAGTGGAAAACATAGATGATGAAAATAAACAAATTTTTGAACTTGCCAAGAATAATAAAGTAGTTGGAATAGGCGAAATTGGTTTAGATTATCATTGGAATACTGAAAATAAAGATTTACAAAAGTATGCTTTTGTAGAACAAATAAAAATTGCAAATGAATTAGATTTACCTATAGTAATTCATACAAGAGAAGCGGTTTGCGATACTTTAGAAATAATAAAGAAAAATGAAGTTATAAATAAAGGTGTGTTTCATTGTTGTCCACTAAATAGAGAACTAGTAAAACAAGCATTAGATTTAGGTTACTATATATCATTTGCAGGACCTATAACCTTTAAAAATTCTAAAAATGCAGATGAAATAATAAACTTAGTTCCAGTTAATAAAATGCTAATAGAAACCGACAGTCCATATCTAGCACCAGAACCAAAAAGAGGAACAAGAAATAATCCTATAAATGTAGAGTACATAGCAAAAAAGATTGCAACAGTTAAGGAAATGTCTGTACAAGAAGTGGCACAAATAACATTTGAAAATGCAAAAAAAATATTTAAAATATAATTCTAACAAGGGAGAAAGAATATGGAATTTGAGCAAATTAAAAATGAAGTAGAAAAAGTTTTAACGCCTAAAAGATTTAAACATTCGTGTGGTGTAGCAAAAAGAGCAAAGGAATTAGCAAAAATATATGGATTAGACGAAAAAAAGGCAGAAATAGTAGGAATGGCTCACGATATAGCAAAAGATATGCCTTATAGTGAAGCTATAAAATATATAAAAGACAATGCAATAGAAATGGATGATGTTGAAAAAGATGAACCAGGCTTATGGCATTCAAAAATAGGAGCATATATGTGTGAAAATAAATTTGGCTTTTCTAAAAATATGGTGCAAGCAATAAAGTATCATACAACAGGTAATGTGAATATGAACGAATTTGATAAAATTATATATTTAGCTGATAAAACAGAAGAAAATAGAAAATATGAAGATTTACAAAAAGCAGTAAGTATTAGTAATGAAGATTTAGATAAAGCAATGCTATATGTTGCAAAGGTTTCTATAAATAGATGTTTAGAAAGAAATATATTAGTTCATCCAGATACGATAAACTTAATAAACTATATAATTAGGAATGATAGAATAAAAGAGAAAAATAAGTAATATAATATAAATATAGGAGAAGATTATGAAAGAGTTAATAGTAAAGGATGTTCTAAATATATGTAATGGTAAGTTAATAGTAGGAAACGAAAATGAGGTATGCCAAAATTTTTCAAAAGATACTAGAACTATTAACGAAAATGACGTTTATGTAGGCATAAAAGGAGAAAAATTTAATGGGAATTTATTATATGAGGATGCATTAAAAAAAGGTGCTAAAGTGTGTATTTTAGAGAATATTCATATAAATGAAGAAGTAATTAAAAAGTATAACGATAGAACTATTATAACAGTAGAAAATACTATAAAAGCGATTCAAGATTTAGCTACATATAAAAGAAGTTTGTATAATATACCAGTTATTGCTGTAACAGGCAGTGTTGGAAAAACAAGTACAAAAGACATTTTGGCAAGTGTTATTTCTAAAAAATATAAAGTACTAAAAACAGATGGAAATCTTAATAATCATATTGGATTACCATTTACAATATTAAAATTAAAAGAACATACGGCAATGATAGTTGAAATGGGAATGAATGCCTTAGGAGAAATTAGAACATTAACAAAAATTGCAAAACCAACAATTGGAGTAATTACTAATATTGGAACATCACACATAGGAAATTTAGGGTCTAGACAAAATATTTTAAAAGCTAAACTAGAAATATTAGAAGGAATGGAAAAAGATTCAAGTTTGGTAATAAATAATGATAACGACTTGTTACATATATGGAATGAAACACAAGATATTATAAAAGTTTTTACATTTGGCATAAATTCCGAAAGTGATGTAATTGGAAAAAATATTGTAATGAAAGAAAATAATAGTGAATTTTTAGCATATACTAAAGAAAATACTTTTAAAGTAGAAGTTCCAATAGGAGGAGAACATTTTATATATAATGCACTATGTGCTATTCTAGTAGGTAAATTATTAAAAATTCCAGAAGAAGAAATAAAAGAAGGAATTAAAGAATTTAAGCTTACAAAAGATAGAATGGAAATACTAAAAAACCATACGGGAGTAACGATTATAAATGATTGTTATAATGCAAATTACGATTCTATGAAAGGAGCTATTGAATATTTATCAAACATAAAGAATAAAAGAAAAATAGCAGTATTAGGAGATATGTTAGAATTAGGAGAGTACTCAGAAGAATTACATAAAAAAATAGGAGAAGTAGTTGCAAAAAATAATATAGATATTCTTGTTACAGTTGGAAAAGAAAGCTATAATATAAATGAAAAAGCAAAGCAGTTAGGAAAAAAAGAAGAAAATGTATATCATTTTGTTTCAAATCAAGAGGCATGTATTTTTCTAGAAAAAATTATGAAAATGAATGACGTAGTATTAGTAAAAGCATCAAATGGTATGCATTTTAAAGAAATAGTAAATAAAATTAGTGAATTATAATTTTTAGAAAGGAAAAAAATATATATATATGAGTAAATTAAAATTAGCGGTTATTTTTGGAGGAATTTCATCTGAACATAGTGTATCTATCGTATCAGGAACTTCTATTATAGAACATTTAGATAAAGATAAATATGAGATTTATCCAATTTATATTACTAAAGATGGTCAATGGTATAAATATATAAAAGAAATTAATAAAATTAAAACTTTGAATTTATTAGAGAAAATAGAAGAACTTGAAAAAATAGATAATATAATATGTTATTTAAAGAAGATGGATGTAATTTTTCCTGTATTACACGGATTAGGCGGAGAAGATGGAACTATACAGGGATTATTAGAGCTAATTAATGTTCCATATATTGGATGTGGTGTGCTTGCATCTAGTATAGGTATGGATAAGGTATATACCAAAATGGTATTAGATAAGGCTAATATAAAGCAGGCGAAGTATGAATATATAAGAAAATATAAAGACGAATATATTTATATAGATAAGGAGTTAAACGAAAGTATATATACATTAGAAGAAATTTGCGAAAAGATAATGAACAATTTAAAATGGCCAATATTTGTTAAGCCATCTAATTCTGGTTCGAGCGTAGGTATAAGTAAAGTAAAAAATAAAGATGAATTAAAAGAAGCTATTGAATATGCTTCAAAATTTGATAAGAAATTATTAATAGAACAAGGAATAAAAGGAAGAGAATTAGAATGTGCAATACTAGGTAACGAAGAGGCAATTGCTTCTTGCGTAGGTGAGATTATAGCCGAAGACGAATTTTATAGTTTTGATGCAAAGTATAAAAATAAAACTTCTAAAATACATATTCCAGCAGATATTGAAGAAGAAATACAAGATGAAATAAAAAAATTAGCTATAAAAGCTTTTAAAGCAATAGATGCAAAAGGATTATCAAGAGTAGATTTCTTTTTAGAAGATATAACAAATAATATATATATAAATGAAATTAATACGTTACCAGGATTTACAAATATAAGTATGTATCCAATGCTATTTAAAGAATGTAAAATAGGATACAAAGAATTATTAAACAAATTAATTGAATTAGCCTTAGAAATAAAATAAACAAAGGAGAAACAAATGAAAGTAGAAGTAGAAATTAATTCAGTGCAAATATATGATAATCAAAAAGGAGAAGAACATAATAAATGTATTGGAGAAATAGAATATTACAATAATGGAGCAGTGCTTGAATTTACAGAAAAAAATGAAAGTACAAGTTTAAACTTTAAAATAACAATATTAGAAAATAAAGTTATAGTAAAAAGAAATAATCAGGATATGATATTTGATTTGCAAAATAAGTATAAATCTACCTTAGCTACGCCATATGGAAATATTGAAATGCTAGTAAATACAAAAAAAATGGAGATTATTAAGGAAAGTAGTAAAATAAAAGAAATTAACCTAGAGTATGAGTTGGAATTAGAAAATGGTATTAAATATTATAATATAGTAACGATTAAAATTACCTACAATATAAATTTTTAACTAAACTATTGAAAAATAGCCTTATTGTTGATATAATAAAACTACTATTTTTAGTGGAGGGGCTATTATGATTTTTAAAGACTATTATAAAATACTAGGATTAGAAACAAATAAAGTAAAAGTGGAGGATATTAAGCAAGCTTATAGGGAACAAGCAAAAAAATATCATCCAGATGTTAATATTGGAAATGTAGTAGCAGAAGAAAGATTTAAAGATATTAACGAAGCATATCAAGTATTATCAAGTGGAGTATCACGAAGAAGATATGATAGAATGTGGAATACACATATAGGCAACAAAATAAAAAAACAACAATATGAAGAATCAAAAAGAGATGCAGATTCTGTATTTAGTGACTTCTTTAAAATGTTCTTTGGAAATGTAACTGAAGAAGTTCAAGTTAGTAAAAAAGCGAAAGAAAAGCAAATTAAAGGAGAAAACATAGAAACAGCAATTACAATTTCTATTTTTGAAGCTTTTTATGGTATGAACAAAAAAATATCATTAAGAACAGTAGATGGCCAAATGAAAACATTTAATATTAAAGTACCAGCAGGAATAAGAGAAGGCGAAAAAATTAGATTGATAGGTCAAGGAAAAGCAGGTCAAAATGGTGGAAAAAATGGAGATTTATTTATAAAAATTGAAATAGAAAAAGATTCAAAATTTGAACTAAAAGGATACGACCTATACACATCACTATATTTAACACCATGGGAAGCAGCACTTGGTACACGTGTAAATTTAGAAACAATAGATGACAATGTTTCAGTTTATGTTCCAGCGGGAATAGAAAGCGGAGAAAAATTACGTATACCAGGAAAAGGTTATAAAGACGGAAAAGGCGGAAGAGGAGACTTAACAGCAACTGTTAGAATAATGGTACCAAAGCAATTATCTAAAGAAGAAAAACAACTATATGAGAAAATGAAAGAAATATCAAAATTTAATCCAAGGTCAAAATAAATTAATTAAGAAACAAAAGAAAAATGATTATTTTAAATCTTTAAATATTAATCCAAAGAAAATAATAAATGTAATAATTTTCAAGAAAAGTTAACATAACGCCAAGAAAAAAGTTGACATACTATAAAATAAATAGTATAATTATGTATAGTGGTAAAAAACGAACTACAATACATATGATAAAAAATAAAAGGTGGGGTAATAAAATGGAAAGTTTTCAAGGAAAACATTTTAGTATAACAGACCCAAAAGATGTAAACACAGTAATTTACAGAATTAACAAAACAGATAAGGAGTTTTTAAAAAATTCTCCTAAATTAACAGTTGAAAGACTAGAATATATGCAAGAACTAAATGGAGAATTAAGTAAAAAAACTTTTTTTGTTGATAATCCATCAGTATATGGAGACCAACTTGTGTTATTATCATTTGGAAAAGATAGAGTAGTTGTTAATACAGGTATAATGGAAGAAGACAAGTTAAAGATTTCAAAAAAACCTATGCCAGTAAAATTTAATACGTTATATTCTGAAGAAGCTACAGAATACAATGAATTCAAATATACACCAAACCTACAAAGACAAATATCTATTATAGACCCAGAAACAACAGAGGAAATAAAGCCAATAGTATATTTAGATGAAAAAACAAATGAAATAAAAGGAAAATGTAAATTAAAACCATACAAATCTTATTTTGTGTTTGAAATAAGAGAAGAGTAATTAAAGGAGGAGAAAAATGGTAAATTCAACTGAAAGACCAGAAAATTATAAAATTGTATATGGAATGATGTTCACAAATAAGGAAAAGGAAATAGAACTTCCACCACAAAATGCAAATCAAATTGGAGCGTCAGCACTTTTTCTAAACGGAGAAATGTCAATAAAACTTGAAGATGATACAGTAATAGCTGAAAAAGGAAAAACAGTAGCTAGAATATCAAATAAATATCCAAAGGTTTTAGTACCTGAAGGTGCAGACCCAAATCAAGTAGCAAAAGCAGTTAAAAAATATATGAAAGAAAAAGGTATTACAACACTTGATGAAATTGTTGAACAAAATGAAGGTAAAAAATCTAACGAAGATAAAAAAGCAGAAGAACTAGATAGAGCTTAATACAAAAGATACAAAAGAGGTGTTTTATATATGAACTATAAAGTACAAGGGACTATGAGAAGAAATAAAAGGAATATGATAATATTTTTAATACTATGGGTAATTTTATCCATAGTATTTGTAATGCCTATAGCATATGCCATAAAAGAAGCAAATTTGCAAACAGGAGCTTTTAATATGAAAATTTTCCTAGAACAAATTTACTTTGCAATGAATCATTTTGGTACAGTAATAGGTAAAACACTTACGGCTACATATATTGGAGAATTTTTTTCAGTGTTATTAAAATTTTCAGTACTATATGCAATATTTATACTAATAGGACTAATAAAAACAGCACCTAAAAATGAATTTTCAGATATAGAGCACGGTTCTAGTGATTGGTCTAAAAATGGTGAACAATATAAAGTTTTAAGCAATAAAAAAGGAATAATTTTAGCACAAAATAATTATCTGCCAGTAGATAAAAGAGGAAACGTAAATGTTTTAGTTGTTGGTCGGTTCTGGTTCTGGTAAATCAGCATCATATTCAATACCAAATGCATTTCAAATGTTAGGTTCATATGTATTTACAGACCCTAAAGGAGAGTTATATGACAAAACAGCAGGATACTTAAAACAAAATGGTTATGAAATAAAGGTATTAAATTTAGTACGTCCACAAAATAGTGATGGATATAACCCTTTAATGCACGTAGCAAGTGAATTAGACGTAGATGTTATAGCAAATACAGTTGTAAAAGGTCAAAAATCAGAAACTAGCAGTGACCCATATTGGGATGATATGGCAGAAATGTTACTTAAAGCACTTATTTATTACTTAATAGCAAAACGACCTTTAGAAGAACAGAATTTAGCAAGTTGTGCAGAACTTGTAAGAGCAGCTAACAGTAATGGCGGTAGTAACTTACTAACAGAGCTAATGAATGAGCTACCTTACGACCACCCAGCTAGAATGAACTATAAATCTATTGAAATAGCACCAGAAAAAACATATGGTTCAATTTTATCATCTTTACAGTCAAAGTTAGGTAAATTCGATTCAAAAGAAATAGCAGAATTAACATCAACAGATACAATAAATTTTGAGGAAATAGGAACTAAAAAAACAGCAGTATATGTTATATCATCTGATACACATACAGCATATGACTTCTTACTTACAATATTCTTTTCTCAAATGATACAACAATTATACGATTTTGCAGATAAAAATGGCGGTGCTCTTCCTATGCCAACATATTTCATACTAGATGAGTTTGCAAATATAGGAAAAGTACCAGATTTTGATAAAAAAATATCAACAAGTAGAAGTAGAAAAATTTCTTTTAGTGTTATTTTACAAAATTTAGACCAACTAGAAGCAGTTTATGAGAAATCTTATGAAACAATTATTGGTAACTGTGATACACACGTGTTTTTAGGAAGTAACTCGCAAAAAACTGTTGAATATTTTTCGAAGGCATTAGGAGAAAAAACAATAGAAAGAGAGAGCGTATCTATTAATAAAGACAAACATAATTGGAGACAAGGTGCAAGTGTATCTGACCAAGTTATGGCAAGAGCATTAATGACTCCAGATGAACTAAGACGTATGAATAACGATTTATGTATTATTTATGAAAAAGGTATAAAACCAGTAAAAGCAAGGAAATTTTATTATTTTGAAACTGGAATGGCAAAAAAATTATCTGCATATGCAATAAGTCATAATTCGGTAGAAAAAATAGATAGAGGAATATGGAGGAAATTTAACCCATATAATCCTTATGTAGAAGAAGGCGAAAAAAATGTAGATAATTTAAAAATAGAATCATTAGATGATTTATTCGAAGATGAGCCAAAACAAGAAGACACAAAACCGCAAACAACCAACATAGAAACACGGAAAAAATACAACAAACAATAATTCAGATGATGCACCACTATTACCACAAGATGATGTTTTAGACGTAGATTTACAAAAAGAACTAGAAGCAAAATTTGATGAACTATTTGGCCCTTTAGAAGATAATAATGAATAAAATGGTATTAGTTAAGACAAAAGACCAATTGCAAATTAATATTGCAGTTGGTCTTTAAAATATATTTTCAAAAATTTGTTTTGTTCGCTTGTATTTTGTTAAATAATGTTGTATATTTGTAAATATGGAAAATGATAATAAACAGATGTGGTTGCCACATACTTAATGTAGCCATATAGTATTTGCCTTAATTATACTTGTTATAATTCTGTGCAAATAAACAAATCAACACACATCTGTCTTTGCCTTTAGATGTGTGTTAAAACATATATTTATTATGGCAACCACGTTTGTGGTTTGTCATTTTCCATATTTATTATATAATTATTTTTTTATTTTGTCAAATAAATTTAAATACAAAGAACTGCGTAAAAAATTATAAAAAAGGAGAAAAAAGATGAAATTTGTACATATAGCCGATATGCATTTTGATATACCATTTACAGTACTTTCTAAGAATGGTCTTGGAGATGCAAGAAGACTAGACCAAAAAATAGCATTTAAACAAATAATAGAATATATAAAAGAAAATAAAATAGATTATTTATTTATATGTGGAGACTTATATGAACACGAATATGTAAAACAAAACACAATTGAATATATAAATCACTTATTTGAAGAAATTCCACAAACTAAAATATATATTGTACCAGGAAATCACGACCCATTAGTTAAAGATTCATATTATGCAAAATTCAAATTTAGTAAAAACGTTACGATATTTAATGAAAATATCCAAATATTTTCAGAAGAAAAAGTTGACATTTATGGTTTTGGCTTCAATAATTTTTATAAGCAAAATTCTGAAATAGAAAATATAGAGATAAAAAATCCAAATAAAATAAATATTTTATTAACCCACGGAAATTTAGATGCATCAGATAAAGAAGAAATGCAATATAATCCATTATCAAAAAGCAAGCTAAAAGCATTGGGATTTGACTATATAGGGTTAGGTCATATTCATAAACCATATTATAAAGATGAAAAGAAACAAAACATAATATATCCAGGATCTGTAATTAGCCTTGGCTTTGATGAACAAGGAAATCACGGTATGATAGTAGGAGAAATTACAGAAGATAAAAAATTAAAATTAGCATTTGTTTGTGTAGATAAAAAAGAATTTATAGAAGAAGAGCTAGATATAAGTAACTTTTATACTCAAGAAGAAATAATAGAAGAACTAAATAAAAAAACAATTGATGAAAATAAATACTATGAAATAATTTTAGTAGGAAAAAGAAGTTTTGAAATAAATAAATATGAAATACAAAAACAAATGAAAAGCAATAATATTATAAAAATAAAAGATAATACAGAATTAAAAGTAGATTTAGAAGAATTAGCAAAAGAAAATAGTTTAAAAGGAATATTTATTAAAAATATGTTAAATAAAATAAATGAAACAAATAAGGAAGATATACTAAAAGCAATAGAAATAGGTTTACAAGCAATGTAATAAAAAAGGAAAAGGAGGAAACAACTTGAAAATCTTAAAACTAAAAATAAATAGTTTTGGAAATTTGAAAAATAAAGACATAGAACTAGATGAAGGAATTAATATAGTATATGGAAAAAATGAAGCAGGTAAATCTACACTATTAAAATTCATTACAGGAATGTTCTACGGTCTATCTAAGAATAAAAATGGAAGATTTATTTCAGATTATGATAGATACACCCCTTGGAAAGAAAATGAATTTTCTGGAAAAATTACATATAAATTAGATGATGAAACAAAATATGAAGTTTTTAGAGAGTTTAAAAAGAAAAATCCTCATATATATAATGAATATTTAGAAGATATTTCAAGCAATTTTAATATAGATAAATCACTTGGAAATAAATTTTTTTATGACCAAACAAAAGTAGATGAAAAATTATTCTTATCTACAATAGCATCTATGCAAGAAGAAGTGAAGCTAGAAGAAAAAGACCAAAATACTTTAATACAAAAAATTTCAAACATTGCAAGTACTGGTGAAGATAATGTTTCATTTCAAAAAATTATGAACAAATTAAATAAAAAACAAATAGAAGAAATAGGAACAAGTAGAAGTCAAGACAGACCAATAAATGTTGTTAAAAAAAGAATGGAAGAAATACAAGTAAAAAAAGAAGAAATAGGGCATAGTTCTACAAATAGAAATGAATTAGAAGAACAACAAAGATTAATAGAGGAACAAATTAAAGAAGAAGAAAATAAATTACAATTATTAAGAGATGTAAGACGTTTACAAGAAGAACAAAACTTTGACAGGCAAAAATTAAAAATAAATGAAAATGTTGTAAGCGAATATTATAAAAAAATAGAAGAGTTACAAGAAAATGAAGAAGGCAATGTAAAAAATACCAATGAACAACAAAATTTAATGAAAGTAAAGAAAAGTAAATTACATATATTAAATATATTAGGAATATTGTTATGCATTTTCGTTTTTGTTTCAATATTTATAATAAAAAATAATACATTAACAATTATAAATGTATTATTAGTTGCTATTTGGATAGTATACACAATATATAAAAATCATAAATCTAAAAGCAAACTAAAAAAAGCAGAACAAAACAAAGTAAATAATGGGCGTAATAAAAATGAAATAGAAGTATTAAAAAGTTCTATACAGAATTTAAAAAAGCAAACAGAAGATGATAAATTAAAATTAGATGAGCAATATAAAACAAGAATTGAAAAAATTAGAAATGATTATTTAGGTATTATTCCTATAAAAACTATTGATGAATTATTAGAAAAAACATCTATTCAATATGAAATAAATGTATTACAAAATAAAATAAGTGAAGATAAATTAAATTTACATACTACATCAATTGATGTAAAAAATATATTACAAGAAGCAGAAAATTTAGCACAGTTAGAAGAAGAATATGCAGATTTAGAAGAACAATATAACGAGATGACAAAAACAACAGAATTAATAGATTTAGTAAAAGAAGAAATAGAAAAAGCATATGATACAATGAAAAAAGAGGTAACTCCAAAATTTACCACTAATTTATCAAAAACAATTGAAGCCATTTCAAATGGAAAATATAAAAGTGTACAATTAGATGAGCAAAAAGGAATGGTTGTTGAAATAGATAATGGAAATTATATACAAGCTAAAAACTTAAGCGTAGGAACAATAGACCAACTATATTTATCTTTAAGAATAGGAGCGTGTAGAGAAATATCTTTAGAAAAATTACCAATAATATTAGATGAAACATTTGCATATTGGGATAATGATAGATTAGAAAACATTTTTAAATTTTTAAATAAAGAATTTAGTGATTATCAAGTAATAATATTAAGTTGCACAAACAGAGAAGATGAGTTATTGAATAAATTAAAAATAAAACATAAATTAATTAATTTATAGTATAAAAATTTATTATGATTTTGCTTATGTTAGGCAAAATCATTTTATTAAATATTTACTTTTTGAATAAAACTCTACAAAATTGGAAAAATAATTTTAAAATACATAATGGAGGAGTGGAGTTTTTTGAAAGTAACAAAAATATTAAATATAAAAGGTGCATTATTAGAAAAAAATCAATTAGAAAATTATTTAGAAAAAATTGCATCAGACCATATATTGCAAGAAAATTCACAAAAAGAAACTTATCCAATACCAAGACTACAAGATAATTTTAAATTCATAACAAGTACTTATGAAATATTAAATAAACATTTAAAAATGGGAATAAATATTCATCCGGCAGGGGAATGGTTGCTAGATAATTATTATATAATAGAAGAAACCGTAAAAACAATTACAAAAGAGTTAACCTTGAAAAATTATAAAAACTTTATAGGAATAGCAAATGGAGCATATGCGGGTTTTGCAAGAATATATGTACTAGCAACAGAAATAGTAGCATATACAGAAGCTAATATAGATTCACACACACTCCGGAGAATTGCTTAAAGCATATCAAAACAAGAAAACATTAGAAATGGAAGAAATATGGAATATAGGTATATTTTTGCAAATAGCTATAATAGAAACAATAAGAAATATATGTGAAAAAATTTATTCTGTACAAATGCAAAAATATAAAGTTGAAGGTATAATAGAAAGGTTAGTGGAATTTAAAACCGATAAGGACCAGAAATTTAACGAAAAACAAGTGTATAAAACAAAAATAATAGAAACAAAACAAATGAAATATCCATTTATAGAATATATGTCGTACAGACTAAAAAGATATGGAAAAAAAGCATCTAACTATTTAGAAATATTAGAAGAACAAATTATGAAAACAGGAACTACCGTATCTGAAATTATAAAAAAAGAACATTTTGATATAGCAGTAAGAAAAGTAGCAATAGGAAATTGTATAAAAAGCATTAAAGAAATACAAAGAATGAATTTTTTAGAAATATTTGAAAACATTAGTGGAGTAGAAGAATTACTAAGAAAAGACCCATTAGGAGTATATCCTAATATGGATTACAAAACAAAAACATATTATAGAAATAAAATAAAGGAAATAGCAAAAAAAACTAAAATATCCGAAATATATATAACAAAAAAAGCATTAGAATTAGCAGAAAAAAAACAGCAAGAAACACCGCAAAAAGAAAAAGAATGTCATATAGGTTATTACCTTATTTCAGAAGGAATAAGAGATTTATATAAAGTTTTACAAACAAATAGAAGACCATATTTAAAAAAGAATAAAGAAATAATATATATTTTATCAATAATAGTTTTATCAATAGCAATACAAACCTTAATATCAATTAACATATATAAGCAAACTAATTTTACTTTAAGTATAATAATTTTTTTACTAACTTTTATTCCAATAACACAAATAGTAATACAAATTTATCAAGTAATATTAAGTAAAATTGTTAAACCAAAATTAATTCCCAAAATGGACTATATAGAAAAGCGGAATACCAGAAACAGAAACTACAATGGTAATTATACCAACAATTGTAGAAGGTCCAAAAAAAGTAAGAGATTTAATTTCGAAGCTAGAAGTATTTTATCTTGCAAATAAATCTGAGAATATATACTTTACTCTATTAGGAGATACAAAACCATTAGATAGAAAAGAGGATAAAATAGATGAAGAAATAATAAAAGCAGGAGAAGAAGAAATAAATAAATTAAATAAAAAATATTTAAAGGATGGTTTAGGTAGGTTTCAATTTATATATAGAAAAAGAACGTGGAATGAAGGTGAAAGGTGTTTTTTAGGGTGGGAAAGGAAAAGAGGTTTAATTACCGAGTTTAATGAATATTTATTAGGCAATATAAAAAGCCCGTTTTTGGCAAATACAATACAAAATGAAATAGAGAAAAAACAAATAAAAATGCCAAATATAAAATATATTATAACACTAGACTCAGATACAAATTTAGTTCTAAATTCTGGTTTAGAATTAATTGGAGCAGCATCACACATATTAAATAAGCCAGAATTAAATAATACAAAAGATGCTGTTATAAAAGGGCATGCTATTATTCAACCAAGAGTAGGAATAGATTTAGTGTCAGCAAGAAAAAGTCTATTTACAAAAATATTTGCAGGAGCAGGTGGCGTAGATTCATATGCAAATGCAATATCGGATATATATCAAGACAACTTTGAAGAGGGAATTTTTACTGGAAAAGGAATATATGATTTACAAATATTCTCTACCGTTTTAAAAGACCAAATACCTGAAAATACGGTATTAAGTCACGATTTATTAGAAGGTAGCTATTTAAGGTGCGGTCTTGCAACAGATATATTCTTATTAGATGGATATCCTTATAAGTACAATGCTTTTACAACAAGACTAAGAAGGTGGATACGAGGAGATTGGCAAATAATAAGATGGCTTAAAACTACCATAAAAACAAAAAATCGGTAAACAAAAGAAAAATCCCTTAAATACATTATCTAAATTTAAAATTTTAGATAACCTAAGAAGAAGTTTAGTAGAAGTTTTTGTTATAATATCAATTTTTGTATTATATATATATAAAATAACATTGGGGATAAATATAGTATTTTTAGTAAGCCTTATGCTAATATCAATACTATTACCAACCATTATAGATATTTTTGAATATATAACAAAAAACGAATACAATCCAGTAAAATCTAAATATTTTGTAAAAACTATTTCGGCTTTAAAAGCAAGTATATTAAGGGGAATATTAAATATTGCATTTTTACCATATAAAGCGTATATATCACTTGATTCAATAATTAGAACAATTTACAGAGTAATAATATCACATAAAAAATTACTACAATGGACAACTGCTGAAGAAGCTGAAAAGAGGGGAAAAACAAATTTATTATCATATGTAAAAACAATGAGCATTAATATAATTGCAGGAATAATTGGCATTATAATAGCACTAAGCTTAAAACAAACTTTAACAACAATTTTACTTTATATAATTTTCCTACTATGGATAATAGCTCCAATAATTGCATACTATATAAGCAAAGAAAATGTTCCAAAAGCAAAAGTAAAAGAATTATCGAATAAAGAAATAGAATATGTGTTAGATGTAGGAAAAAGAACGTGGACATATTTTGAGAACTATATGATAGAAAAAAATAACTATCTACCACCAGATAATTATCAGGAAAATAGAAAAAGAAAAACAGTTAATACAACCTCATCTACAAATATAGGATTAGCTTTAGTTAGCGTAATATCGGCGTATGATTTGGGATATATAGATTTAAATAAAGCAATAGAGTTATTACAAAATATGTTTAATACAATAGAAAAATTACAAAAATGGAATGGTCATTTATATAATTGGTATAATATTGAAAACTTAGAACCACTAATACCAAAATACGTATCAACAGTTGATAGCGGAAATTTTGTAGGATATTTATATGTAGTAAAACAGTTTTTAACAAATATTTTTTCAAATAAAGTACTTTCAAACGAACAAAAAAATATAAATAAGGATGTATTAAATAATTTAATTAATATAGTTGATAATTTAATTACAAAAACAGATTTTAAACCTTTATATAATTATGAAAAAAGATTGTTTTCAATTGGTTATAATGTAGAAGAAAATAAACTTACAAATTCGTATTACGATTTACTAGCATCAGAAGCAAGACAAGCAAGTTTAGTAGCAATTGCAAAACACGATATTCCAGCAAAGCATTGGCAAAATTTAAGTAGAACATTAACAATTATGAAAGGATATAGAGGCCTAGTTTCTTGGTCTGGTACAGCGTTTGAATATTTAATGCCAAATGTTAATATACGAAAATATGAAGGAAGCTTATTAGATGAATCTAGCAAGTTTATGATTATGAGTCAAAAAGAATATGCAAAACAATTAGGAATACCGTGGGGAATTTCAGAATCTGCATTTAATTTAAAAGATTTAAACTCAAATTATCAGTATAAAGCTTTTGGAATTCCGTGGTTAGGTTTAAAAAGAGGGCTTGCAGATGAAATGGTTGTATCTTCATATGGAAGTATATTAGCTATTAATGATGTACCTAAAGATGTAATAAATAATTTAAAAATTTTAGAAAAAAACGGAATGTACGACAAATATGGTTTTTTTGAAGCAATTGATTATACACCACAAAGAGTAAGAAATAAGCAAAAATTTGAATTAGTAAAAACATATATGGCACATCATCAAGGTCTAATATTATTATCAATAAATAATCTTATTAATAATAATATTTTGCAAGAGAGATTTATTCAGAATCCAGATATAAAAGCAGTAGATATACTACTACAAGAACGAATGCCAGAAGATGTTATTATAACAAAAGAGAAAAAAGAAAAAATTCAAAAACTAAAAAATATAGATTACGAAAATTACACAGTTAGAACATTCAAGAAGATAAATAGAAATTTAAACAACTACAATATAATATCAAATGATAATTATACAATAGCTATAAACGAAAGAGGAGAAGGATTTAGTAAATATAAAGACATATTAGTTAATAGGTTCAAGTTTACAGACGATTATCCACAGGGAATAATTTTCTATATAAAAAATATGCGTACTAAAAGAATTTGGAGTACAATTTATGAAGAAAATTTTGCAAAGCCTGAAAAATATGAAGTAAATTTTATGCAAGATGTTAATAAATTTATTAGAAGTGATGAAAACATTACAACAACATTAAAAATAGTTACAGCACCAAATGACCCAGTAGAAATAAGGACATTAGAACTATACAATAGTGGAAATATAGAAGAAACATTAGAAATTTCAAGTTTATTTCAACCAGTATTATCAGTACCAGCACAAGATTATGCACATAAAGCTTTTAATAATTTGTTTTTAAAGTATGAATATTTAGAACAAAGTAATTCAATACTTGTAAGAAGAAATAAACGTGGAAATTCAAAGGAAATATATTTAGGCGTAAATTTATATACTAAAAATGAAACAATAGGTGAATTAGAATACGAAATAGATGATGAAAAATTAGGTAGAAATCTTGGTTTTGAAATACCAAAAACAATAGAAAATTCAATACCATTTTCAAAAAATGCAGGTTTAACTGTATCACCAGTTATAGCAATGAAAAGAACTTTAAAAATAAAGCCACAAGAGAAAATAGTTCTAAATCTGATAATTACTGTGTCAGAAGAGAAAGAAAAAGTACAAGAAAATATTGAAAAATATACAAACTCTGAAAATATTAAAAGAGCATATGAGTTATCAAGAGTAAGAGTTGAAGAAGAAGCAAGATATTTAGGCGTTAAGGGAAAAGACATAGAAGTATATCAGAAAATACTATCCTATTTAATTGTACAAAATCCAATGAAAAAAATGTATTTAAAAAATAATAAAAAATATGAAATACAAGACCTTTGGCAATATGGAATATCTGGAGATTTACCAATATTATTGGTTAAAATAAAAGATGTAAATGATTTATATGTAATAAAAGATATATTAAAAGCGTATGAGTTTTTTAAAGCAAAAAATATAGAAATTGACTTAGTAATATTAAATGAAGAAGAAAATAAAAAAGAAATGTATGTAAAAGAAGGAATAGAAAGTGAAATATTAAATAGACAGTTAATGTATTTAGTAAATAGAAGCGGAGGAATACATTTATTAAGTTACAATGAAGATAAAAGCGGAGTAGTAGAATTTGTAGCAAATTTAGTAATAGATTCACATACCGGAAGCATAAAAACAGCAATAAAAGATTTAGAGGACGAATATTTAGAAACAATAAAAGAAGAAAAATATGAACAAAATATTCAAAAAGAAATTCCAAAATATGAAAAAAGAAATAATTTAATTAATATAGAGAATCTAAAATATTACAATGGATATGGAGCATTTTCAGAAGATGGAAAAGAATATATTATAAAAATGACAAAAAACGTAAAACCACCTCTTGTATGGAGTCATATTCTTGCAAATCCTAATTTTGGAACAGTAATTACAAATAATAATTCTGGATTTACCTGGTACAAAAATAGTAGATTAAACAGAATAACGGATTGGAACAATGATACAATATTAGATACACCTTCAGAAATAATATATATACAAGATAAAGATTATAAAAATATATGGACATTATCCCCAAATCTTAACCAAGATGAAGAAGAATATTATATGACATATGGTTTTGGATATGCTAAATTTACAAGTATGAGAATGGGTCTTTTACAAGAACATCAAACATACGTACCAATAGAAGATAATATAAAAGTAAATATTATAAGATTAAAAAATACAACACCAGAAAAAAAGAATTTAAAAATGGTTTATTATATAAAGCCCGTATTAGGTGAAGAGATAATAAAAACAAGTGGATATATTAATATAAATTATGACCAGAATTCAAATATAATATATGCAAAAAATTTATATGTACACGATATTAAGGAGTCGAATTGTTTTGTATCTAGTAGTGAAAAAATAAAATCTTATACAGGAAATAAGAATAGTTTTATTGGAAAAGGGACAATAAAAAATCCAGAGGCACTAAAGAAAAAATCATTGGGAAACGAAAATTCACTAGGAACAAGCTCGTGTATTGCAATTGAAACGTATATAGAACTAAAAGCATTTGAAGATAAAGAGATAGTATTTGTAATAGGGGCAGGTGAAGAAAATATAAGGGAGCTAGCTTATAAATACACAATTGTAGAAAATGCAAAAAATGAATTAGAAAATACAAAGAAATATTGGAATGATATTCTAAAAAGAATACAAATAAAAACACCAGTGGAATCTATGAATATTCTACTTAATGGTTGGATAGAATATCAAACAATTGCGTGTAGACTATGGGCAAAATCCGGATTTTATCAATCAGGTGGTGCGTATGGGTTTAGAGACCAATTACAAGATACAATTGGAATAAAATATATAGTTCCAGAATTTATGAAACAGCAAATTATAAAACACGCATCACATCAATTTATACAAGGAGATGTAGAACATTGGTGGCACACAGAAACACGGAAAAGGAATTAGAACAAGGTTTTCGGACGATTTATTATGGTTAGTATATATAACAGCAGAATATATAACTTTTTCAGGAGACACTTCAATACTAGAAGAACAAATTCCATACGTAGAAGGAGAAATCTTAGGAGAAGGGCAAGATGAAATATATGATTATCATCCACATTCTAAAGAAATGGAAAGTCTTTATATGCACTGTATAAGAGCAATTGATAAAGCAATGAATTTTGGTGAACACAAAATACCAAAAATTGGTTCAGGAGACTGGAACGATGGATTTAGTACGGTAGGAAATAAAGGAAAGGGCGAAAGTGTATGGTTAGGATTTTTCATATATGAAGTACTGAATAAATTTATACCAATATGTGAAAGTAAAAAAGATATAATAAAAGTAGAGGAATATAGAAAAATACAAGAAAACCTAAAGAAAGCTTTAAATACAGAATGTTGGGACGGAAGATGGTTTAGAAGAGCATATACAGATAATAATGAAATTTTAGGAAGTATAGAAAATGAAGAATGTAAGATAGATAGCATTTCACAAACGTGGTCTATTATATCAGGTGTAGCAGATAATGATAAAAAGTATTTAGCAATGGAAAGTTTAGAAAATTATTTAGTAGATAAAGAAAATGGAATTATAAAATTACTAGATCCACCATTTGAAAAAAGTAAATTAGAACCAGGTTATATAAAAGCATATTTGCCAGGAGTAAGAGAAAATGGAGGTCAATACACACAAGTGTGTTGTTGTTAAGACAGTTTTTACAAGGTATGCAACTTCACAAATGTTCAGTTGTATAAGTTATCTCTAATACTCGATTATTAAAGATAATCTCGCTAAGAGCTAACTTAATATTGATACTCTTAAAATACATATATTACGAAAAAGTTCCGCAAACGGAAAAAATTCGTAATGGAGAATATAATAAAATGTGAAACAAATTTAATAAAAAATGCAAAAAATGTTTCACATTTTTATTATTTTGTGGTATAATATAAATGTGAAACAAAATTAAACAAAAAAGATAAAAAAGTTTCACATTTATAAGGAGAAAAATCATGGAAGAAAAAATGGAAATTATGGATCTTCTTCAAAATAAACAATTACTTGAAAATGAATTAAAATCACTTGCTTATGGTTCAGTTGAAATAAGAGAAAAAGATTCAAACAAATATATATATGTACATTATAGAGAAGATGGAGTAGCTTTAACAAAATATGTTGGAGAATACTCAGAAGAATTATATAATTTAATATTAAACAATAGCATTAAGGCAAAAGAGTTAAAAAAGCAAATAAGAGAAATAAACAAAAAATTAAAACAATTAAATTATATAGAAGAAGAACTTTCTGAAAAAGTAGAGCAAAATATAGATTTTGCCAAAAGACATTTAGTAGATACCATTTATAAACAAGCAATATTAGAGGGAGTTGCAACAACATTTGCAGATACAGAAAGCATTATTGAAGGTGGAAAAGTAAATAATATGACATCAGAAGATATATTAAAAATAGTAAATTTAAAACATGCATGGGAATTCATACTAAATAAAAATGTTATATTAGTAGATAATAATTTTGCATTATTATGTGAAATTAACAAAATGGTGGAAGAAGGATTTTACTATTCAGCAGGAAAGGTTAGAAATGTCCCAGTAACAATAGGTGGAACAACATGGAAACCAGATTTACCAATTGAAAGCATTATAAAAGAAGAATTGAACCAAATTTTTAATAAAAAATTAGATGATGTTGATACAGCTATAGAACTTTTATTATATACAATGAAAAAGCAAATATTTATAGATGGAAATAAAAGAACATCAGTAATTTATAGCAATCATTATCTGATTTCAAAAGGAAAAGGAATTATAGCAATCCCAGCAGAATTAACAGAAGAATTTAAAGATTTACTTATTCCATATTATGAAGGAAAAGATGAAAAACAAATAAAGAAATTTATAAAAGAAAAATGTTATATGAAAATATAGAATAAAGTCAATAGTCCGGTTTTGTAAAATAAGTTATGTATTTGGAGCTGTTCACTTTTGTGAACACCATTTAGAAATAAAGGAGTAAATATGGGAGAATATAATGGAAGAATAAATGTATCAAAAGACACAATGCTATTTGTAGTAAATA
>CANRAM010000005.1 GCA_947628605.1 uncultured Clostridia bacterium
TAGAAGCAAATTGTGATTATATAGAAAATGTATTAAAGGCAGAACAGGCATCTAATAGATTAAGAGAAAAAATAAGAGAAACCATACGAGAACTAAAAAATTCTCCAAAAATTTATGCTAAAATAGAAAAAACAGATAGAGCGGAAAGAGATTACAGAAGAATAGTAATAGATAACTATGTAATAATTTATACAATAATAGAAGAAGATAAAACTATTTTGATTTCACATATGTACTATAGTGGTAGAAATTATTTAGATGAGTGAATATTATAAGTAAAGCATAATTATGTCGCTTTGAATTTAGAAATAAGTTCAAGGCGATTTTTTATGGAAATTTTTACCTACAACGTTAAGATATAAAATTATCTTAACACTCAATTAATAATAAAAAATATAAAACTTTACAATAAGAAATCGACATAGCAATTAAAAAACAAGTAAATAACTATAATTATGGAAAAAGAAACTAATTATGCAAATTTATTACTAGAGTAAAAGAGCAAAGGTATTGCAATAGATTTTAGCAAAATATAAAATTTTTAATATTAGAAAAGCGTAAAAACAAAAGATAAGGGGGACAAACTGAAAATGGTAATATCAAAAATTAAAAACAAGAATTATGCAAGACAACGAGGAATAACATTAGTAGCTCTAGTCATAACAATAATAGTATTGTTAATACTAGCTCGGAGTAACGATAAATCTAACATTAGGAGAAAGGCGGAATATTTAGGACAGCTCAAATAGCAGGAAAGAATTATATGAATGCACAAGAAAGAGAGTTAGAAGAGTTAGCGAAATTTAATAATGCAATAGATAATATATTAGATATAGAGCCAGATTTTAATGAAAGTAAAGGAGTGAATAGACCACAACTTGCAAGTGGATTAACACCAGTAACAATAGATGGAAGTGGAACAATAACCCCAATAAACTCAAGGTCATCAGAGTGGTATGATTACTTTGTAGAAGATAAAAAAGATTTAAAATGGGCAAATGCAAAGTCAAATGATGGAAGTTTATGGGTATGGATACCAAGATTTGCATATAAATTGAATAGCAGTAGTCATACAGCTGATATAATATTCTTAAAAGGAACAACTGATGAACCAGCGGATACAACTAGCGAAGGAAAAAGTAGCGAAGACGTAACAATAAAAAGAGTCCAAGACTTGGTAACAGGAGGAACAGATAGCGAAACGTATATAGTACATCCAGCATTTTGCAATGGAACAGATACAAATTATGCAAATGGGGAATGGAGTAGTGATATAGCAGGATTTTGGATGGCAAAATTCGAGGCAGGATATGCAATGAATGAAGATAATCCACAAAATTCAGAGATAAAGTATGAAGACATTTCGTATAACAATAGTAATTATTATGGCACTAGAAGTGTAGGTACACAAATAAAATATCCAGTATTTAAAGGAAGTAGACCAAGTATTAATTATATATGTACAGGAGATGCGTTTAGATTATGCGATGCAATGAATGAAAGTGGAAAAAATCCATATGGATTTATAGAAGCAGTAGATACCCATATGACAAAAAATAGTGAATGGGGAGCAGTAGCATATCTTTCACAAAGTGGATATGGCATAGGACGCGAGCCAAATACAAATAATATAACAGCAGGTGGTGCAAATACTATATATGCTATAACAGGATATGGGGCGAATGGATCTAGTGTTGAAGCATCAAACACAGTAAATCTAACACAATATACAGGAGATAATTTTACAAATCAACCTAATGGAAATTGGACGACTCCACAAGGACAAGGGGCAAGTACTACAGGAAATATAACAGGAGTATACGATATGAACGGAGGAGTATGGGAAATGGTATCGGCATATATAAATACTGGTACAAGTAACTATGGAAAGGAGTCATTCACAGATAATGCTACACCTAAAAGTAGTGATAAATATAGAACAAATTATGGAAACAATGCAATTACTTACAATACCAAGGGGGATGCTATAAATGAAACAAAACGGTTGGAACAATGATTTCCAGCGCTGGCCCGTAGCAGATGGTCCATTTTTTATTCGTGGTGGACGACCGGGGAGTGGCTATAGTAATGGATTGTTTGCATTCATTTACTCAAGTGGAGCAGCGGATTATTTCATTTGGGATGGATTTCGTGCAGTTTTGGTTGTGGAATGAACTAGAGATAAATACTTGTATGAAAAACTGGTAAATTTTGGTTATGCGAGCCAACGTCTAATATATTGAAAATAAGTAAAATCTCCAACATAGTATAATTATGCAACCTAAATTTACAAATACATTATATAGGAGTTTTTGGCTATAACAAATGGTAGCTGTTAGAAAAATTAAGTCAAGTCAGGAGAATGAGAATTTTTCACATATGCATATGATTTTCAATAAAGTGTGACATATGTTTAACAAACCAACATTGACTAAATATAATATTTTTATAATTAATTGACAAAAGAAAAATGAAAAAAATGCTGTAGTAAAAAATGTTGAAATTTTAGAAAGAGCTGTAAGCGATAAGTGAAAAGGCGTACTTTTAAAGTACGCTTTTTCATTTATCGCTTACAAATATCTTGTACTATAAATTTAGTTTTGATATAATATGAAAAAGAGTAGGGAGAAAAAATGATTGCAGAAGTTATAATAAATAGTAATGTAAAAAATTTAAATAAAACATTTGATTATAATATACCTCAAGAAATTGCGGATAGAATTAAAGTGGGAGATAGAATACTTGTACCATTTGGCAATAGCAAAAAACTAGAAGAAGGATTTGTTATAAGCTTTAAAGAAAAATCATTATATACATTAAAAGATGTAGCAAGTATTCAAGAGCGGATTTTCTTTAAAGGAAGAACAAATAGAACTTGCAAAATGGATGGCAAGAAGATATTTTTGTAATGTTTCTGATTGCATAAAAATGATGTTACCACCAGGAACAACAACAAAAATACTAGATAATAGAATAAAAGAAAAAAGTTTAAATTTTGTATATTTAAAAAAAGATGCAGAAGAAATTGATTATTTAATAGAGACAAAAGCTATAAAATCCGACAAACAAATACGAGCATTAACTTTTTTGAAAGAAAATGACGGAATATTAGTAACAGACTTAGAATTATTTACAGAAGTATCGAAAGCAATTATTAATACATTAGAGAAAAATGGTTATATAGAAATTATTGAAAAACAAGTTGAAAGAAATCCATTTATTAATAAAAATATAAAAAAAGATACAGATTTAAAATTAACTAGCGAACAAGCAAATGCGTATAATAAAATAATACAAAGTATGAATGAAAAAAAATTTAAAGAATTTTTAATATATGGAGTAACAGGCTCTGGAAAAACTGAAATTTATTTACAGCTAATAAAAAAAGTACTACAAGAAAATAAAACTAGCATAATGCTAGTGCCAGAAATTTCCTTAACACCTCAAATGGTTGATAGATTTATAGCCAGGTTTGGGCAAGAACAGATTGCAGTACTTCATAGTAAATTATCAGTAGGAGAAAGATATGACCAGTGGCAACGAATAAAAAGAAATGAAGCAAAAATTGTTATAGGTGCACGTTCAGCAGTATTTGCACCAGTAGAAAATTTAGGTCTTATAATAATAGATGAAGAACACGACGATTCATATAAATCGGAAATGCCTCCAAGGTACGACACAAAAGAAATATGTAGATATATAGCTTACAAAAATAAAATACCATTCGTACTAGGAAGTGCTACGCCAGATATTAACACATTTTACAAAGCACAAAATTCTAAAATAGAACAATTAACACTTACAAAACGTGCTAATAGTTCAAACTTACCAGAAATAAAAATAGTAGATTTACGTGATGAACTAATAAATGGAAATAAAACAATGATTAGCAGAGAATTATACGATTGCATATTAAATAATTTAAAGCAAAAAAGGCAAACAATATTATTTTTAAACAGAAGGGGATTTTCTACTTTTGTTATGTGCAGAGAATGTGGCAACACAATAAAGTGTAAGAACTGCAACATTACACTTACATATCATAGAAAAGACAATAAATTAAAATGTCATTATTGCGGGTATGAGCAAAATAATGTTACAAAATGTCCAGAATGTAATAGCACAAAAATAAAATACTTTGGAACAGGAACTCAAAAGTTAGAAGAACAAATAAAAATAATGTTCCCACAGGCAACTACGATTAGAATGGATGTAGATACAGTATCTAAAAAAAATTCACACGAAGAAATACTTAACAAATTTAAAAATGATAATATAGATATATTAATAGGTACACAAATGGTAGTAAAAGGACATCATTTTCCAAATGTTACTTTAGTTGGAGTAATAGCAGCAGATAGTAGCTTGAATATGGAAGATTACAGAGCAAATGAAAAAACATTTCAAATATTAACTCAAGTAGCCGGAAGAGCAGGTAGAGAAAATTTACCAGGAAAAGTAATTATTCAAACATATAATCCTGATAGTTTTAGTATAGAATGTTCTTGCAAACAAGATTACAACATATTTTATGATACAGAAATAAAATTACGAAAGCAATTGAAATATCCACCATTTTACGATATAATATTAATTGGCATTAGCTCAAGTGACGAAAAAAACGTTGAAGAAGTATCAAATACAATTTACAAAAGTTTGTTAAAGCAAATTAACAATTTAAACGAAATTACTTTATACAAACCACGACCAGCACCAATAGATAAAATAAAGAATAAATATAGGTGGAGACTCATTATAAAAGGAAAATTTGATAATAATATGATAGACATAATAACAAAAACTTTACAAGATACATATAAATGGAATAAAAAAGCAAGAATAATAGTAGACGTAAATCCAACAAATATGTTATAAACAACAAAAAATAATAATTTCACTATTAGAGGGGGAAAAGTAAGGTGGCAATTAGAACTATAAGGGAAGAAAACGATGAAATATTAAAAAAAGTATCAAAAGTAGTAGATGAAGTAGATGACAAAATAAAACTACTAGTAGATGATATGCTAGAAACAATGCATAAATATAATGGAGTTGGGCTTGCAGCGGTTCAAATAGGAATTTTAAAAAGAATAGTAGTTATACACTTAGATTATGAAAAGGATAAGCCAATAGTATTAATAAATCCAGAAATAATAGAACAAAAAGGAGAGCAAATAGTAGAAGAAGGATGTTTAAGTTTTCCAAATAAATTTGCAAAAGTAGCAAGACCAGCAGAAGTTACTGTTAAGGCATTAGATGAAAATGGAAAAAATATTACAATAAAAGGAAAAGAACTTCTTGCCCAAGCAATTTCACACGAAGTTGACCATTTAAATGGAGAAGTTTTTATTGATAAAATAATACCTGGTACTTTAGAATATGTACCACAAGAATAAAAATTATAGAGGTGAGAAATATGTTAAATATTGTATTTATGGGTACACCGGATTTTGCAAAAGAGTCACTAGAAATGATATATAATGCAAAATATAATATATTAGGAGTTGTTACTAATCCAGATAGACCTAATGGAAGAGGAATGAAAACTGTTTTTTCGCCTGTTAAAGAATTTGCAATAGAAAAGGAATTAAAAATTTTTCAACCAGAAAAGGTAAAGAATAATTTAGAATTTGTTGAAAAAATAAAAGAATTAAATCCAGATATTATATGTGTTGTTGCATATGGAAAAATATTACCAAAAGAAATTTTAGACATACCACAATATGGTTGTATAAACTTACACGGTTCAAAATTACCAAAATATAGAGGTGCAGCACCTATTCAATGGGCTGTATTAAATGGAGAAAAAGAAACTGGTGTTACTACAATATATATGAACGAGGAAATGGATGCAGGAGATATTATTTTAACAAAAGATGTTGAAATAGGCGAAGATGAAACAACTGGTGAATTATGGAATAAATTATCTAAAATAGGTGCGGAATTGTTACTAGAAACAATTAATAAAATAGAAGATGGAACAGCGCCAAGAGTAAAACAAAGTGATAAATGTACGTTTGCACCAATGTTAAGTAAACAAATTTCAAAAATTAATTGGAAAACTACAACTTCACAGCAAATAAAAAATTTAGTAAGAGGATTAAATCCAATTTTTGGTGCATATACAATGTATGGAGAAAAAAAATTAAAATTTTGGAAAGTTAATGTATTAAAGCCAGAACATATACAAGAACTCCCAGGAACAATTCTTGTTGCCGACGATAAAAAAGGCTTAACAATTCAAACACTAGACGGAGCAATTGAAGTATTAGAAATACAAACAGATAATTCGAAAAGAATGAATATATGTGACTTCTTAAGAGGAAACAAACTACAAGTAGGAACAATATTAAACTAATATTACAATGTTTAAATTTAAAAAAATAGGGAAGAACTAAGTAAGAATTATATGTATTCTTATTTATGTTCTTCCTAAAAAAATTTCTATTTGCAGTTATTATTTTTATTATTTTGTTTTTCATTATTTTCTTGTCTATTTTGATTATTTATTCTTTCGTTATTATTTTGGTTGTTTTGGTTTTTAGAATTCTTTGCCATTATACAGCACCTCCATTTCTTTTCGTATAATTATATTCTTATCAAAAAAATAGAAAATATTCATTAATAAATTAAAAAAAATATAACATAACTAGAAAAAGTATGATATAATTACACATATAAAAAATAAGGAGTTTTTAAATGAATAATATTATAATAGGAATAGAAGGTTTAGTTGGAGCGGGGAAAACGTCAATTTGTAAGCAGTTGATAAAAAAATTGCCAAAAACTATTTTGTTAAATGGGGGGAATTTATATAGAGCAATTGTGTATGCTATGCTTCAACATAAAGATAAAGTAAAAGACTTATTATCAAACATAGAAAAAATTGATATAAGAAAAATGATGGAATTATTTAACGTAGAGCTAAAACTTGAAGATGGAGAAACTAAATTTTACATAAATGGTAAATTAGCCGATGAAGATGAATTACAATCTAAAGATGCTTCACTTGCAGTATCTACAATAGGTGGAAAAGCAAATAATGAAGCTTTATTTGAATTTGCAAGAAATTTAATAAATGAATTTAAAAAAGACTATAATATAGTTATTTCTGGAAGAAGTATTATGGAAATTTATCCAGATACGGATTATCATTTTTTCATAACAGCAAGTCTTGATGAACGTGTAAGAAGAAAGTGCATACAATATAAAAATGAAGTAACAGAAGAAGAAGTTAGACAAAACATTATAAAAAGAGATGAATTACAAGAAAAAGCAGGATTTTATGAATTACAACAAAAAACAATTGTAATAGATGTAACCGAATGTAAAACCATAGAAGAAGAAACAAATATGGTATTAGAAAAATTACCAAAGGATATAGTAGAAAGTCTAAAAGTATTTTAATGCAAATTAGCTAAAAGGAGGTCAAAATGGGTTATGTGAATGAAAAATTAAATGAATTTAATAGTTATTTAAAAAATAGAAAAGTAGCAATAATTGGGCTTGGAGTTAGCAATATACCATTATTAGATTATTTATATAAACTACAAGCAAAAGTTACCGTATTTGACAACAGAACTATTGAAGAAATTCCAAAAGAAGTAATGGATAAAATTACAAAATATACTTTTGAATTTTCATTTGGCCCTAATAATTTAGCAAAATTAAAAGGCTTTTCTTTAATATTCCGTTCACCAAGTTGTATGCCAAATATTATTGAACTAATAGAAGAAGAAAAACGTGGAGCAATAGTTACAACAGAAATAGAAATGCTTATGGAAATAGCACCTTGTAAAATAATAGGAGTAACAGGCAGTGACGGAAAAACAACAACTACCACTTTAATTTATAATATACTTAAAAATGCAGGATACAAAGTACATTTAGGTGGAAATATTGGAATACCATTATTTACTAAACTTGAAGAAATTTACCCAAAAGACATTATAGTATTAGAACTAAGCAGTTTTCAATTAATGAATATGACAGTTAGTCCAGATATAGCTGTTATAACAAATATAACACCAAATCACTTAAATATACACTCTTCATACGAGGAATATATAAAAGCTAAGAAAAATATATTTTTGAACCAAAATGAAAATCGGCATATTAGTATTAAATTACGATAATGAAATCACAAAACAATGTAAAAATGAAGCCAATGGCAAAACAATATTTTTTAGCAGTAAAGAAAAACTAGAAAATGGTTATATTGTAGATAATAATGTTATTAAAGAATGTGAAGATAATGTAAGAAGACACATTATTAGTACAAAAGAAGTACTTCTAAAAGGTATGCATAACTATGAAAATATATGTGCAAGTATATCTGCTACAAGAACTCTTGTAGATATAGACGATATTATAAAAACAATAAAAAACTTTAAAGGAGTAGAACACAGGCTAGAATTTATAAGAGAAATAAATGGAGTAAAATGGTATAATGATTCAATTGGTACATCTCCAACTAGAACAATAGCAGGATTAAATGCATTTGAAGAAGACATTATTTTAATAGCAGGCGGATATGATAAACATTTAGATTATGAACCTATTGCAAAACCAATAGTAGATAAAGTAAAAGGTTTAATATTAATAGGTCAAACATCTGAAAAAATATATAATGCAGTATCTAAGCAATTAAAAATAGAAAATAAAAAATTAGATATATATGTATGCAAAGAATTTAGCGGAATAGTTGAAACAGCATATAAAATAGCAAAAAAACGGTCAAATGGTGTTGTTTTCACCAGCTAGTGCTAGTTTTGATTTATTTAAAAATTTTGAAGAAAGAGGAGAAAAATTTAAAGAATTAGTAAATAATTTATAGAATTTAAAGTAACAAAAAAATGAAAGTTTCATATACTACTATAAAAATATTTTTAGGAGGTATAGTATGTCATATGAACAATATATGCAAGAAGTATTAGGGTATAATTATATGCGGAGATGCATTTGTTACAAATGATTATTATGTAATGAATAATACTTACAGAAATAACTATAATTTAGAGGAATTTTATCCAGATACATATAAAGTAATACATCCAATTGTTGTAAAAGAATGTAGCACTAATACAATGCCAATTACTAAGGAAATAATAGAAAAGTTAACTGATAATGTATATAATGCAGTAGAAATTGATTTAAAAATTGAGACTAATACAATGAAAAAAGACGATAAAAACATAAACTCAAAACAACCAGAAGACAGGAATATTAGGCAAAGAAATTCTACACTAAGGGATTTAATAAAAATACTAATTTTAAATGAACTATTAAATAATGGAAGGTATCCAGAAAACAATAGACCACCATATAATCCGGGAGGGTCAATGCGTCCACCATATCCAGGAAATAAACCACCTTTTTTCTCGACTAATAGGCAATTTTTTGTAAATAATTCAAAAGAAAATGTATAATATAATAATATTTTACATACTTTTTTCAAAAACGAACAAACTAAATTTGTAATAAAATTTGAAAGGAAGTATGTAAAATGGATGTAAAAGAATGTATGAGCACAAAAGTATGTTATTGTACACCAAACAGTAGTGTAAAGGATGTTGCAAAACTAATGTGTGATAATCACGTTGGGTGTATACCAGTTTGCAACGATAATAATTGTGTAGTAGGAGTAATTACAGATAGGGATGTTATTTTAAGAAGTATAGCGTGTGATAAAGATGTATGCAAAACAAAAGTAAGTGACATAATGACGTGTAATCCTTGTTGTTGTTCACCAGATACTTCAATTGAAGATGCAACTAAAATGATGTCTAATAATCAAATAAGAAGAATTCCAGTATGTAATAATAATAATGAGATAGTAGGAATGTTAACATTAGGAGATTTAGCGCAACATAATAATACAGTTGGAACAAATCAAGTATGTTATACAATGGAAAATATATGTAATTGTAATGGAAATGTTAAGAATGCAGAATAAATAAAATAAAAAAATAATATAATAATAGAAGTAGCTATAAGGTTACTTCTATTATTTTGTAAAGGAATGAAATTGTATGGTTGTAGATATGGGGTATTGGACAAAAGTATCGAAAAGAATATTTGTATTGGTTTTAACATTAATTGGAATTTATTTAGCTTTTAAATTAGCTGTATTTTATTTACCATTTTTAATAGCATTTATCATTTCATTATTAATAGAACCGTTAATAAAATTTGTAAATAAAAGGACAAGTTTTACTAGAAGAACCAGTGCAATTCTTGTATTAATAATTGTATCTATTATACTTGTTTTAATATTAACTTGGGGAATTGCATCGCTAATACAAGAAGCCACGAACCTTTTGCAAGGATTAAATACTTATATAGAAATGGCATATAATCAAGTACAAAATATAATATCAAATGTGGATTTTAATAGATTAAAAATACCACAAGAAGTTACAACAGTATTTCAAGATTCAATTTGGGATTTTATTGGAACAGTTTCAGACTGGGTTAAAAATTTCTTAACTTCATTAATGAATTCGTTAACACAATTACCTAAAATAGCAATATATGTAGGTATTTCTATTGTTGCTATATATTTTTTATGTACAGATAGATTTTATATGTTAGACCAATTAGAACATCATTTACCTAAAGAGTGGGTTAAAAGAATAGGAAAACATATGAGAGAGTTAATTAGCAGTTTAGGGCAGTATTTAAAAGCAGAAGTAACGTTAATTATAATTTCATTTGTTGTATCAATAATCGGTTTATATATATACAAGTTTATAGGTTTTAATATTAAATATCCGCTTCTTGTAGCGCTAGGTATAGCTTTTGTGGATGCTCTTCCAATACTAGGGTCTGGTACAGTTATGATACCTTGGGCTGTTGTATCTGCTATTAATGGAGATATAAAACTTGCAGTAGCAATTATATTTCTTTGGATTATAATGAGTGTTATAAGGCAGTTAGCAGAACCAAGAATTGTAAGTAAACATATAGGAATACATCCAATTTTTACTCTTATAGCTATGTATACAGGTTTTAAAACAATTGGAGTATTAGGTATGTTTATAGGCCCAATAGTACTTATAATATTAAAAAATATTTTTGCAACTTTAATTGACAAGGGAGTAGGAAAGGCAATATTTGATAGATAAAAGTGAGGTAATAATTTTACCTCACCTGTGATACTAAAGGGTCTATAATATCGTACTTTCTAGTATAATCCTTATTTTGTGTATTATCTTTTATAACACTAGATTTATTTTTCCTTAAAAATTCTATTATCTGATAAACGTCAATCCAAATTTGATTAACACCATCTTTTTGACTTTCGTCAAAAATTAATTGCATTCCAAAATGTAAATGAGGAATATTAATATTATTTACATTTTCTTTTGTACTATAACCTGTCATACCTAAATAACCGAATTACATCACCTGCTTGAACAGTTTGACCTTCTTGTAAAGTTGTAACATATGGGTGGTCTTTTCTTAAATGTGCATAGTAGTAATATCTTTTTTTATCAAAACTTCTAATTCCAATTCGCCAACCGCCATATTGATTCCAACCGTAAAGCTTCAATGATGCCAGATTCAACAGCTATAATAGGTGTGCCAATACTGCCCATTAAGTCATTGCCTAAGTGAACTCTCTTAAAGCCATATGAACGAGCATTTCCAAAATCGTCATAGTGATTAAAACTATAATTTTTTGCTATTGGTAGAAACGCTTTTACACCATATTTCTTTTTATAAGTTGTTTCTGTAGTTTCATTTTCTATAGGAGTTTCTATTTCATATTCACCTATAAATTCGTGTAGAATAGCATCGTATGCTTCATAATAGTATGAGTAATTTTTTAAATCCTTAGTTAATTCTTCCATAGTATATCCGTCTTTTAATTTGTTAGTTAATTCAGTTAAATCTTTATTAGAAAACCTTTTAAAATTACCGCCATATTTACAAGCAAGATAAGATAATAGTTCAATCCAGTTAAATTTCACAGGTTCATTGTTATTATGAGAATTTATATCTAGGCTAGATGTTTTATTAAGTACATCATAGGTAACACTAAAATCTACCCATTTAATATATTTTTTTTCTTCTTTTTTTGTAGTTTCATCACTTATAGTATTTTCCCAAGTTAATTCACTAGAATTAGCAGGTAGGGAAAAAGGGTATATAATTGATACTAAAAGTATAGATGAAATAATAATAAAACATACAACTGTAAATATAATGTAAGATTTATTTATTCGAACCGACTTAATAAACAAAAAAATTCACCTCGTAATATATATATTATAGATACAATAATATATTCAAGAAAATTGTATATCAGTACTTGAATTATATGTAAATTTGTATTATAATATTTACATAAGACTACGAGTCAAAAGTAAAAAAGAAAGGAGAGGCATTATTATGTTTAAAAAAATCGAAAAGGTATGGATGACACGGAGCACGTACAATGCTTTGAAAAGAGCACTCGAGACATATTTAGAGGATGAGGCTACAGATGCCTACATATCAAGGGTATTAAAAATATTGCCTATGCAAGAGCGAAGGGGATGGCTAATCAGGAACGGTGGTTCTTTTGAAATAGGAGATAACAAGTTGCAAATTTGTCGCATCTTTGATAGGGGGACATTATGCTATGAATTCTATAGCGGTAATGAAATCTTTTATTCGAAAGGACTTAATGAAGTCGGCTATCAGACAAGCGATGGGCTAGTATTTTTTGATAGAAAAAGAATTTATATCTTTTTAAGAAAATATGCTACTAATATATCTATCAAAAAATTAACTATGACTGATGAATTTTGCTGCAGATATGAAAAGGTAGTCGAGCTATTTGAAAAATTGGTGGAATTAACGAAATTAGACGTTAATTTCGATGCTTTCTTATCTGGAATATATAAAATTTTGAAAGCTGAAATCACAGAAGACCAATATTTTGTTCATATAGCATCAGCGGGAGGAGCTAGCTTGATTGCGGTAGATGGGGTTATTATCGGAGGAAGAGACGATGATACTGGTAAATGCATGGTAGCCGGTGATGTTAGACTTATTCCAAACGATAGAATATGGAAGTATCTATGACTTTGTCACATACAGACCAAGGCAGTGCCTTGGTCTGTGTGTATATTAATAAATATATAATTATTCCCATTCAATAGTAGCAGGTGGTTTCCCTGTTATATCGTAAACAACTCTATTAACAAAAGAAACTTCATTTACAATTCTTGCAGAAACTTTTTCTAATATTTCATAAGGTATTTTTGACCATACTGCAGTCATAAAGTCAGAAGTAGTAACAGCACGTAATGCTATTGTATAGTCGTATGTTCTATCATCTCCCATAACTCCAACACTTCTTAAATTTGTTAATACTGCAAAATATTGGTTAATCTCTTTATCTAATCCAGCAAGCTTTATTTCTTCTCTAAAAATAGCATCAGCATCTTTTAAAATATTTAGTTTTTCATCAGTAATATCACCAATAATTCTTATTGCAAGACCAGGACCAGGAAATGGTTGGCGATATACCAAATTTTCTGGAATGCCAAGTTCTAGGCCAGTTTTTCTAACTTCATCTTTAAATAAATCTCTTAAAGGTTCTACTATTTCTTTAAAATCTACATAATCTGGAAGTCCGCCAACATTATGATGACTTTTTATAGTAGTTCCTTTTCCTAAACCGCTTTCAATAACATCTGGATATATTGTTCCTTGTACTAAATAATCAACTGTACCAATTTTTTTGGCTTCCTCCTCAAAAACACGAATAAATTCTTCACCAATAATTTTTCGTTTCGTTTCTGGGTCAGAAACACCTTTTAATTTTTCCAAAAATCTATCTTTAGCATTTATACGTATTAAATTAATATCAAATTGATTCCTAAAAATATCTTCAACTTCATCACCTTCATTTTTTCGAAGAAGACCGTGGTCAACAAATATACAAGTTAGATTTTTGCCTATAGCTTTATGTAGTAGTACAGCAGCAACAGAAGAATCAACACCACCAGATAAAGCACATAAAGCTTTTTTATTACCAATTTTTTCTTGTAGATTTTTTACAGTTTCCTCAACGAAAGAAGACATTTTCCAGTTACCACTACATTTACAAATGTTGTATAAAAAGTTTTTAATAATTGTAGTACCGTTTACCGTATTATTTACTTCAGGATGAAATTGAATTGCATAGAAGTTTTTATCTACATTTTCCATAGCAGCAGTAGGACAAGTAGAGGTTTTTCCTATTACTTTAAATCCACTAGGAACAGTTGATACGAAGTCTGTATGACTCATTAAACATTCATTTACATTATTAAGACCCTTAAATAATAGGGAAGAGTTATCAATTTCGACAGGAAGTACGCCATATTCACGCTTGTCTGCTCTTGTAACTGTTCCACCTAATGTATGAGTCATAAGTTGCATACCATAGCAAATTCCCAAAATAGGAATACCTAATTCAAAAATTTTAGGGTCACACATTTTTGCATCATCTATATATACGCTTGAAGGTCCACCAGTAAAAATTATCCCTTTTGGATTTTTTTCTTTAATTTTTTCTATGGAAATATCATATGGTACAATTTCAGAATATACATTGCATTCTCTTACACGTCTAGCAATTAACTGATTATATTGACCAAAAAAGTCAAGAATTAAAATACTTTCATTAGTCTTTAACATAATATCCTCCTAAAATACAAATTTTTTATATATTCTAACATTTTTTTCTAAAAAAGTAAAGACGTGCGCAAGGACTGTCCCTTGCGCATAGTTTAGAAAATGTGAAATTAGATTAGTCATATAAGAATTTCGTCTAACATTTTTATAACTTGACCGTTATATTTAATTTCAATCAATATTCCGCGATACTGATTGCAAGCCAGATATAAGTTAATAATGTTATATAGTTTTATGATATTTGCAGGAGGAGTACCATAGCAACAACTGTCACTAAGCAGTTTTTTTAAACCGTAGAAAGCTCTCCAAACACTATCAAACCACCAAAAACGTCGTTGAATTAAAGAATGTATCTTTACGGTATAATTATTAGTACACATATATATCTGTTCAGTATCATACCATAACGTGCCGTTGTCTTCTGCCTTCCTGAAAAAGCCGACATAGCTAAGCCAATATGCAGACATATATACCCCAGATATAGAGTTACCTTTATAAATTTTTGTGTTTTTTCCGCTATCAAATATACTCAAAAATATTGGGGTAGCTGAAGAGGCACAATGTACGCTAAAAGGAAATACCTTACTATCCGAAATTCTTATTTCCGCCGGAGTATCCTTGAACAGCTGATACATTAACTTACTAACATACTTCTTGTTAACTTTTACACCAAGCGCTTCAGTTAAGCAGTTTTTTAGCCGTTTGTAACACTTTGCAGACATTTCTGCGTTTTCGAATCTAACTTCATCGAGCATAAATATGCCTTCCTTTCATTGTTGCATCACTTATAGTTACTATAACATTGTAACATAAGTTTACATATTGTGCAATAAGTATTTTATAAAAATTAACATAAAGTACACATCAAGAACGATTAACGTAAGTTACATAAAGTGGTATACTAAATATGTAAAATGCGTATAAACATAAAAAGGTTAGGAGGAAAAAAATATGCTGAAACATTATGTAGAAATTCTGGGAGAAGGTATTAATATTATTGAAATTCCAATCCCAGAGCGGAATGAGAGAGTTGTAGAATTGAAAGGAGATGAATTTGCGTATAGGTTTTTTGACAGAAGAATATTCTTCACCTCCGGTCATAAAGTTATTGGGCTGAGAGAAAATATCTCCAACTGGAAAATAAAGGGACATAAAATAACAAAGGAGGAGGCAGAGACCATCTTAGCTGATGATATTATAGCTATGTGGTATTTGAAAAAAAGCAAGGCATCGAATTTTGTAGAACTCTCTTCGAAAGAAGTGGTATGTTTAATAGATGGAGAAGAGGTGATTGAAACCTAACCGAAAACAGGAAAAGTAATTCAAGTTATATGAATTACTTTTCCTGTTTTATAAAGTTAAAAAGCACCGATAAAAAAATAAATGAAAATTTGAAAAGTCTTTGTTTTTATGTTATAGTTCTATTAGTAATTTTTTTATAGGTGGGATTAATAAATGTTAAATCAATTTTCAAGAACAGAATTGTTAATAGGAAAAGAAGGGATTGAGCAGTTGCAAAAAGCAAAAGTAGCGATATTTGGATTAGGAGGAGTAGGTTCTTTTGTTGTAGAAGGACTAGTTAGAGCAGGAATTGGTAATTTTATATTAATTGATGACGATAGAGTGTGTTTAACAAATTTAAACAGACAAATTATTGCAACAAGAAAAACAGTAGGAAAACCAAAAGTAGAAGTAGCAAAAGAAAGAATATTAGAAATTAATCCGAATGCAAAAGTAGAAGTACATCAGGAATTTTTTATGCCAAATACAGTTGGAATTTTAGACAATACAATTAATTATATTGTAGACGCAGTAGATACAGTAACAGCTAAAATAGAATTAATTGTAAGAGCAAATAAATTAAATATTCCTATTATATCATGTATGGGAACTGGAAACAAATTAGATGCAACTAAATTTGAAGTAACAGATATTTACAAAACAAGCGTATGCCCATTAGCTAAGGTTATGAGAAAAGAATTAAAAGCAAGAGGAATACAAAAACTGAAAGTGCTTTATTCAAAAGAAAAACCAATAAAACCATATGAAAACATAGAAAATAGTTGCAAAACAAATTGCATATGCCCAGCTGAAACAAAAAGAAAATGTTCAGTAAAAAATCAAGTTCCAGGAAGTATATCATTTGTTCCGTCAGTAGCAGGTTTAATTATAGCAGGGGAAGTAATAAAAGATATTATAGGATAAATGTTATTTATAATAAATATAACTATTTTATAAAACTGGTAGCAAAATTTACATAATTTCATAATATATAACAGAGGAAAACAAAAGAGAGGAGGTTATATATTTTGAAATTAGCAGGTAAAAAAGTGGGTTTTGCTATGACTGGGTCATTTTGTACATTTAGCACAACTATTCCCAAAATAAAACAAATTGTAGATGAAGGAGCAGAGGTTGTTCCTATTATGTCGTTTAATGCATATAATTTAGATACGAAATTTGGAAAAGCAAAAGAGTTTATTGAGGAAATTGAAGATATTACAAAAAAGAAAATTATTCATACTATACCAGATGCAGAACCAATACGGACCTAAGAAGATGACAGATATAATGATAATTGCTCCTTGTACAGGAAACACAATTGCAAAATTAGTAAATGGTATAACAGATACTCCAGTTACAATGGCAGCAAAATCACACTTACGAAATAACAACGCATTAGTTATTGCTGTATCAACAAATGATGCTTTAAGTGGTAATGCATCAAATATTGGAACATTATTAAATAGAAACAACTATTTCTTTGTACCACTAAGACAAGATAATCCAATAACAAAACCACGCTCATTAGTGTTCGATGCAGATTATATAATAAAAACTTTAGAAAGTGCCTTAGAAAAAGAACAAATACAACCAATTTTTTTATGAATTTAAAAAATCATTAAACTGACTTGTCGGTCTAATGATTTTTTTTTGAAAATGTGATATATATATTAGGGAAAATTAAATACAAGTGAGGAAGAAAATGGAAGAAAAAAATTTTGAACACGAAAAAATTAATAACTTAAAAGAAATGTTAGAAAAAACAAAAGAAAAATATTCAAATAATATAGCATATAAAATAAAAAATAATGATAAAACATATACAACATTTACACATATGGAAGTAAGAAATATGATAGATGCTTTAGGAACAGCATTAATAGATATGGGATTAAAAGGAAAAAGAATAGCTGTTATAGGAGATAATAGATATGAATGGGAAATTGCATACTTAGCAGTAGTGTGTGGAACTGGAATAATAGTACCATTAGATAAATCATTACCAGAAAATGAATTAAAAGCCTTAATTGAACGTTCAAAAGTTGAAGCAATTTTTTATTCAAGCTCATATGAAGAAGCACTAGAAAAAATTAGATATGGTCGGTATTGGAAATTTAAAACACCTAATTTCTATGGACTTAATAGAACACACAGACGGTATTTATTCACAAAAAGAATTAATAGAAACAGGAAAAAAACTAATAGAAGAAGGAAATACAAGCTTTATAGATGCGAAAATAAATCCAGAAGAAATGAACATAATGCTATTTACCTCAGGAACAACACAAGCTTCAAAAGTAGTAGCACTATCGCATAAAAATATTTGCAGTAATTTAATGGACATAGCATCTATACAAGATGTTAATTCTAGTGATGTGTTTTTATCAGTATTACCAATACATCATATTTTTGAATGCACAGTAGGATTCTTATTTGCTTTATATACAGGAGCAGAAACTGTATTTTGTGATGGTCTACGACACATAGCAGATAATCTTAAAGAATACCATGTATCAGTTATGGCATGTGTACCAGCAATTTATGAGCAAATTTATAAAATGATAAAAAGAGGTTTAGAAAAGTCTGGAAAGTTAGAAGAAACTTTAAAAATGCAAGAAAAATACAAAAATGCAAGTTTAGAAGAAAGAAAAGAAGCCTTTAAAGATATTCATAATATTTTAGGTGGAAATATTAAATTACTAATAAGCGGAGCAGCACCATTAGATAGAACTATTGAAGAAGGATATAGATTACTAGGATTTAATTTAGTACAAGGTTATGGTCTAACAGAAACTTCACCAGTAGTTGGAATGGGAAATAAAGAGAACTATAAATTAGGTTCAATAGGAAAAGCAGTTCCAAGTATTCAAGCCAAAATTGTAGATGCAGATGATACCGGAATGGGAGAACTAGTACTTAAAGGCCCAAGCATTATGTTGGGTTATTTTGATAATGAAGAAGCAACAAAAGAAGCAATGCAAGATGAATGGTTTTATACAGGGGATTTAGCAAGAATTGATGATGAAGGCTATATTTTCATTTGTGGAAGAAAGAAAAGTGTAATAGTGTTAAAAAATGGGAAAAATATATTTCCAGAAGAAATGGAAAACCTAGTAAATAGAATTGAAGGTGTGAAAGAATCTTTTATTTTTGGAATGCCTGTAGCAGATGATAAAGATGATATGAAAATAAAAGTAAAAATTGTGTATGATAAAGAAATTGTACGAGATGTATATAAAATAAAAGATGATAGTGAAATATTAAAAGTATTAACATCAAAAGTAAAAGAAATTAATAAAACAATGCCACCATATAAATCTATAAAAGGTGTTATAATAACTGAAAAACCATTAATAAAAACAACAACAAATAAAATAAAAAGGCAGGCTAATATGGATGAAATTGAACAATCTTACAACTAATTTTTTAGGTAGAAATATACTTTATTATAAAAGTATTCCATCAACACAAAATAAAATGTGGGAATTAATTAATGAAATACCAAGTGGAACGATAATTGTAGCAGATGTTCAAACACAAGCTATTGGAACAAGACGGGCGAAAATGGTATACAACAACAGCTAATAATATAGCATTTTCATTATATGTAAAACTAAACTGCAATGTTACAAAAGTAGAAAATATAACTATTACTATTGCCCAAATAATTGTAAACATTATAGAAAGAACATATAAAATAAAACTAGGAATAAAATCTCCAAATGATATTGTACTTAACAATAAAAAAATTGGAGGAATTTTGACACAAACAAAAATAAGTGGTAAAACTGTAAAAGATATGGTAGTTGGAATAGGTATGAATACTAACCAAGAAATATTTCCAGAAGAAATTAAAAATATAGCTACATCCATAAAGAATGAATTTAATATAGAAGTAAATTCAACCGATTTTATAACACAATTTTGTAATGAATTTGAAAAAATAGTAAATACTTTATAATAAAATAAGGAGGAACAAAACGTGAAGATTGCTTTTTTATTTCCAGGTCAAGGCTCACAAGCTGTTGGTATGGGAAAAGAAATATATGATAATTACGAAGAAGCAAAAAAAGTATACAATGAAGTAAAAAGAATAACAAATGTAGATATTGCAAAAATATCTTTTGAAGGACCAGAAGAAGTACTAAATGAAACAAAATATACACAACTTGCAATTTTAACTATGAGTTTAGCAATACTAGCAATTTTTAAAAAAGAAAATATAAATGCAGAAATGGCAAGTGGTTTAAGTTTAGGAGAATATTCAGCATTAATATATAGTAAAGCTTTACAATTTGAACAAGGAGTAAAACTTGTTCAAAAAAGAGGAGAATATATGCAAAACTTGGTACCAGAGGGAGAATGGCTTATGGCTGCAATATTAGGAATGAAAGATGAAGAAGTAGAAGAAGTATGTAAAAAAGTAAAAACAGGATTTGTAGTACCTGCAAACTTTAATACTAGAGGTCAAGTAGTAATATCTGGTGAAAAATGTGCAGTAGAAAAAGCCGAAGAAATTGCTAAAGAATTTGGTGCAAAAAAAGTTAGAATATTAAAGACTGCAGGTCCATTTCATACAAAAATGTTAGAAGATGCATCAAAAGCTTTAAAAAATGAGTTAGAGAAAATAAGCTTTAATGAATTTGAAATTCCTGTAGTAAAAAATTTAGATGCAAAGCCATACAGTAAAGAAGATAATATAAAAGAAGTTTTAGCAAATCATATTACACATCCTGTTTTATTTTCTAAAACAATAGAAACAATGCTTGAAAATAATATAGATACATTTGTTGAAATAGGTCCAGGTAAAACATTATCTGGTTTTGTAAAAAAAGCAGAAAACGATAAAGAATTAAACATTTTAAATACAAGTAATATACAAACACTAAAAGATACTATAGATTTCATAAAGAAAGAAGATTAGGAGGAAAAGTTATGAGTAAGGTAGCTTTAATTACAGGTGCAACAAGAGGAATTGGAAAGCAAATAGCAATTACTCTTGCAAAAGAGGGATATAATATTGCACTAAATTATAGAAAAGAAAATGATGATTTAAAAAATACAAAACAAGAAATAGAAAAAGAAAATGTAAAATGTTTTGCAGTATGTGCAGATGTATCAAACTTTGAAGACTGCGAAAAAATGGTAAAAGATGTTATAGAAGAATATGGGCAAATTGATGTATTAGTTAATAATGCAGGAATTACAAAGGATACGCTAATTATGCGTATGAAAAAAGAGGATTTTAATGATGTTCTTAATGTAAATCTTGTAGGAACATTCAATGTAACTAAAAATGTAATTCCATATATGATGAAAGCACGTTTTCGGAAGAATTATTAATATGTCTTCAGTTGTTGGAATTTCAGGAAATGCTGGTCAAACTAATTATTCCGCTTCTAAAGCACGGAATAATAGGTTTTACAAAAAGTTTAGCAAAAGAGGTAGCATCAAGAAATATATTAGTTAATGCAATTGCACCGGGCTTCATACAAACAGATATGACAAATGTCCTAAAAGAAGATGTAAAAGAAGCCATAAGTAATACTATACCATTAAAAAGAATGGGAACAACACAAGATGTTGCAAACCTAGTAAAATTTTTAGCATCAAATGACAGTAGTTACATAACAGGGCAAGTAATTAATGTAGACGGTGGAATGTTAAATGTAGGAGGATTTTAAAAATGGAAAGAAGAGTTGTAATAACAGGTTTAGGAGCTATAACTCCAATAGGAAATGATGTAAACGAAACGTGGAAATCAATTGAAAATGCAAAATGTGGAATTGATAAAATTACGTTATTTGATACAAGCACATTTAAAACAACACTTGCAGGAGAAATAAAAAATTACGATTCACAAAAATATTTTGATGCAAAACAATCTAAGAGACTAGACCGCTCATCTCAAATAGGAATAATAGCAGCAAGAGAAGCAATGGAAGATAGTGGAATAACTAAAGAAAATACAGATTTTAATAATGTAGGAATTTTTGTAAGTTCTGGAATAGCTGGTTTAAAAACTATACAAGAGCAATGTGAGGTAAATTGTTTAAAAGGTCATAATAGAGTTTCGCCAATGTTTATTCCAATGACTATTGCAAATATGCCTACTGGAAATGTTGCAATAGATTTAGGATTAAAGGGAGAATCGTTATCGATAGTAACTGCGTGTGCATCTTCTACTAATGCTATAGGTGAAGCATATAGAACAATAAAACACGGATATGAAGATGTTGTTTTTGCAGGTGGTACAGAAAGTTCTATTTGCCCAATTGGAATTGCAGGGTTTGAGAATATGAAAGCATTATCTAATTCAACCGATATAGAAAGAGCAAGCATTCCTTTTGATAAAGAAAGAAACGGATTTGTTATGGGAGAGGGAGCAGGAATACTTGTTTTAGAAGATTTAGAACACGCTAAGAAAAGGAATGCAAAAATATATGCAGAAGTAATAGGATATGGAGCAAGTTCAGATGCTTATCATATAACATCACCTGCACCAGATGCAGACCGGAGCAATAAGAGCTTTTGAAAGAGCAATAAAAGATGCGAATATATCGGTAAAAGATATTGATTATATAAATGCACACGGAACATCTACACACTTAAATGATTCTATTGAAACTTTAGCGGTTAAAAAAGTTTTTGGAGATTATGCAAATTCAGTAATGATAAGTTCTACAAAAGGAAATACAGGTCACTTACTTGGAGCTGCAGGTGCAGTTGAAGCAATTATTTGTATTAAAGCAATACAAAATAGTATTGTTCCACCAACAATTAATTATAAAGTAAAAGATGAAGAGTGTGATTTAGATATTGTGCCAAATGAACCAAGAAAAAAGGATATAAATATTGCTATGTCTAATTCATTAGGTTTTGGAGGTCATAATGCTACTATAATATTAAAAAAATTTAATTAAATGAAAGGATTTGAAAGCTATGGAATATGCACAAATTAAACAATTAATGGATGATATGGGAAATTCAAAATTAACTTCAATTGATATTGATTTTCCAGATGGAATGAAAATTAAAATAAGAAAAGAAAATTGTAATACAGTAGTATCAAATATTCAAGTAGTAGATAACAATGAAATAGGCGTAAATACTAAAGAGGAGATGAATGAAACTACAAAATTACAAAATAATTTTGTTATTAAATCTCCTATGGTAGGAACATTTTATATGAAACCAACACCTACATCTGCTCCGTACGTAGAAGTAGGGAAAAACGTTAAAAAAGGTGATATTGTGTGCATTATAGAAGCAATGAAGCTTATGAATGAAATAGAGTCTGAATATGATGGACAAATTAAAGAAATTTTTGTAAAAGATGGGGAAGCAGTAGAATATGGGCAAGCATTGTTTTCTATTGCTTAAAAAAGGAGAATAAAATGTTAAATAAAGATGAAATTAAAGAAATTATACCTCAGCGAGAACCATTTTTAATGATAGATGAAGTAGAAGAATTTATTCCAGGTGAAAGTGCTACAGCATATAAATATGTAAATAGTGAAGAATGGTATTTTAAGGGACATTTCCCTAATAATCCAATTATGCCGGGAGTTTTAATAACAGAAAGCCTTGCACAAACAGGTGCTGTGGCTATTCTAAGTATGGAAGAGAATAAAGGTAAAAATGCTTTATTTGCTGGAATAGATAAAATGAAATTTAAAAAAATGGTTGTACCAGGTGATAAATTAAAATTAGAAGTAAAAATAATAAAACAAAAAGGTCCAATTGGGGTAGGAGAAGCTTTAGCAACAGTAGATGGAAAAGTGGCTGCTAAAGGTGAACTTACTTTTGCGTTAGTATAATAATATTTAAGACAAAAAGGAAGGAAATAATGATGAATAAAATATTAATTGCTAATAGAGGCGAAATTGCCGTTAGAATTATTCGAGCTTGTAAAGAAATGAATATAAAAACAGTAGCAATATATTCAGAAGTTGATAAAGATGCTTTGCATACACGACTAGCTGATGAGGCTATATGTGTTGGGCCAGCAGATTCGACCAAAAGTTATTTGAATATTAGAAATATTATAGAAGTAGCTTCAATAACTGGTGCAGATAGTATACATCCTGGTTTTGGTTTTCTATCTGAAAATGCACAATTTGCAAAGATATGTAAAGAATCTGGCATTAAATTTATTGGGCCTAGTTCTAATGTTATTGAATTATTAGGTAATAAATCAAATGCGAAAGAAATGATGAAAACAGCAGGAATTCCAACAATACCTGGTTCAGATGGTAGTATAAAAGGATTAAAAGAAGCAAAAAATATTGCAAAAAAAATAGGCTATCCTATTATGCTTAAAGCAGCTGCTGGAGGTGGAGGAAAAGGAATTAGAATTGTAGAAAATGAAGAGGAATTAGAAAATAGCTATAACATTGTAAAACAAGAAGCAAAAGTTTCTTTTAATGATGATGAAATATACATAGAAAAATATATAAAAAATCCAAGACACGTAGAAATTCAAGTTTTAGCAGATGAGTACGGTAATGTAATTCATTTAGGAGAAAGGGATTGTTCTATACAAAGACGAAATCAAAAAATTATTGAAGAAACACCTTCTACACGGTGTAGATGAAAAATTAAGAAATAGAATGGGAGAAACTGCTATTAAAGTTGCAAAAGTAGCAGGATATAGTAGTTTAGGAACAGTTGAATTCTTAGTTGATAGCAATAAGAATTTTTACTTTATGGAAATGAATACTAGAATACAAGTTGAACATCCAATTACAGAAATGCGTACAGGCATAGATATGGTTAAAGAGCAAATACGTTTAGCAGCTCGGTGAGAAACTAAAAATTAAACAAAGAGAAGTACTATTTAAAGGTCATTCTATTGAATGTAGAATAAATGCAGAAAATCCTAATAAAAAATTTAGACCTAGTCCAGGAAAAATTACTCGGTTTAAATTTACCCGGAGGAAATGGTGTAAGAGTAGATACTGCAATTTATGATGGCTATATAATTCCGTCAAACTATGATTCTATGATTGCAAAAATTATTGTGCTTGGGGCTAATAGAAACGAAGCAATAGCTAAGATGAAACGAGCATTAGAAGAACTAGTAATTGAGGGAATAGATACTAATAGAGATTTTTTATTTGAGATTATTACAAATCCAGATTTCATAAGAGGTAATATAGATACTTCATTTATTAATGAACATTTTAATTTGTAAAATGTTTTTTATGTGGTAAGACCACCCGTATATAAAAATAATAAAGAATGGTGATTGTTTTGATAGTAGATAAAATAAAAAAAAGAGAAATACCTAATAAAAATAAAACTAATAAGGTTGATATTCCAGTTGGTAAATGGGTAAAGTGTGAGAACTGTAAAGAAATTTTATATAAAGAAACAGTTCGAAATAATTTTAGTATATGCCCTAATTGTGGTCATTATTTTAGAATGCACATAAATAAAAGGCTTGAAATGATAATTGATAGTGGAACATATAAAAGATTTGATTTAAAAATAAAATCTAATAATCCATTGAACTTAGAAGATTATCCTAAAAAATTAGAAAGTTTGAAAGAAAAAACTGGTTTAGAAGAAGCAGTAGCTTGTGGAACAGGTAAAATTAATGGCGAAGATGTTGTTATTTGCATTATGGATAGTGGATTTTTAATGGGAAGTATGGGTTATGTTGTTGGTGAAAAGATTACATATGCAATTGAACAAGCAATAGAACTAAAATTACCGCTTATAATTTTTTGTGTTTCAGGAGGAGCAAGAATGCAAGAAGGAATTATTTCTTTAATGCAAATGGCAAAAACTACACTAGCATTAACTAAACTGAATGATGCAGGGTTATTATATATATCAGTTCTTACTGACCCTACTTATGGAGGTGTAACAGCATCTTTTGCAAGTCTTGGAGATATTATTTTAGCAGAGCCAGGTGCTATGATAGGTTTTGCAGGAAAACGTGTAATTGAACAAACTATTGGTCAATCATTACCAGAAGGTTTTCAAACAGCAGAATTTTTATTAGAACACGGTTTCATTGATAAAATAGTAGAAAGAAAAGAATTAAAGGATATGTTATATAAGCTTATTAATTTTCATAAAGGAGGAGATGCGTTTTGAATCCAAAATTATCTGCTTGGGAAAGAGTAGAAATTGCAAGAAATCCTAAAAGAAAAACATCTTTAGATTATATAGATAAAATTTTTGATGAATTTCTTGAGTTACACGGAGATAGAAATTGTAAAGATGATAAATCTATTGTTTGTGGCTTAGCTAATATAGATAATCAAAATTTTACAGTTATTGCTGAACAAAAGGGAAGAACTACAAAGGAAAATATTATGAGAAATTTTGGTATGCCTAATCCAGAAAGTTATAGAAAGGCAATTCGTTTTATGCGGTCAGGCAGAAAAATTTAAAAGACCCGTTATTACTTTTATAGATACAAAAGGAGCTTATCCAGGAATTGAAGCGGAAGAAAAAGGTCAAGGAGAAGCTATTGCTAAATCTATGTTTTATATGGCTAAATTAAAAGTTCCAATTATATCAATTGTTATAGGAGAAGGTTCTAGTGGAGGTGCATTAGCATTAGGTGTTGCAAATAAGGTTATAATGCTTGAAAATGCTATATATTCAATACTTTCGCCGGAAGGTTATGCAAGTATTTTATGGAAGGATGCATCAAGAAGTAAGGAAGCAGCCGAAAAAATGCGATTAACCGCTCAAGATTTGTACGATTTAAAGGTTATTGATAAAATTATAAGTGAACCTGAAGAAGTAAATGATGAAGCATTAGGAATAATATCAAAGGAATTAAGAAAAGAAATTTTAAATACAATAGAAGAGATGAAGAAAAAATCAAGTGAACAAATTGTTGAAGAACGTTATGAAAAATTTAGAAAAATTGGTAGTTAATAAGGAGGATATTATTATGTTATTAGAAAATAAAAAAATATTAATTATGGGAATAAGAAATAAATGGAGTATTGCTTTCGGAATTGCAAAATCAGCATATGAAAACGGAGCGCAATTAATTTTTACATATATGGGAGAAGAAAATAAATCAAAAATAGAGGAATTAACAAAAGATTTTAAAGGTAGCAAAACATATGTATTAGACGGTGCATCTGAAGATGATATGGTTAAAGAAGTGTTTGAAAAGATAAAGGAAGAAAATGGAAAAGTAGATGGTATAGTTCACGCAATTGCTCACGCTAATACAGAAGATTTACATAATGATTTTATTTTTACAAGTAAAGAAGGTTTTAGTCATGCAAATGATGTTAGTGCATATTCATTTGTATTAACTTGCAGAATGGCTAAAGAACTTGAAATGTTAAATGAAAATGCAAGTCTTGTTACTTTAACATATCACGGGTCTACAAAAGTGCTAGAAGGATATAATGTAATGGGAGTTGCAAAAGCTGCTTTAGAATCTAGTGTTCGTTATCTTGCACAAAATTTAGGAAAAGATGGAATTCGTGTAAATGCACTATCAAGTGGACCAATAAAAACATTATCTGCAAAAGGCATAAAGGATTTTGGAACAATTATGACAGTTGTAGAAGAAAAATCACCATTACATAGAAATGTTACACCAGAACAAATAGGGGATGTTGCAACATTTTTATTAAGTAAAATGTCAGATAGTATTACTGGTCAAACTATTTATGCAGATAGTGGATATAGCATAATGGGCGTTTAGAAGTATTTTTTATTATACATAAGGGCAATGTTAAATGCTCTTATTTTTTTTATTATAAAAAACAAACATTTTTTTGCAAAAAAGTATTGACAAAGAACTTTTGTTCTGATATTATATATTCATAAAAGAAATAAATGTTCGTAAAAAATAAGGAGGAAAAAATGAATTTAAAAATAGTGAATTTTTCTAAGTTTGTAAGAAGTATAGTAATAATAGGGTTAATAGTATTTATTAGTTTATTAATATGCAACAAGAGTTTTTCTCATACAGAAACTAATTATAAGAAAATTTATGTTTCAGATGGTGATACTTTATGGGGAATAGCTAGTTTAGAAAAGGAAAATAATTTATATTATGCCAATAAGGATATAAGAGATATAGTAAGTAATATAAAATATGTAAACAATTTAACAAATAGTACTTTGTATAATAATCAAGAATTAGTAATTCCAAGCTTATAAAAATAAAAAGAGTTAGAGGATATAATTAACCTCTAACATCTAGTTTTTTATATTGGCTAATGGATTACGTTCAACTGCATTACGAACACGTTCATTTTCAACGTGAGTGTAAATTTCGGTTGTAGAAATACTTGCGTGACCTAATAATTCTTGTAAAGCACGAATATCAACATTTCCATACTGGTACATTAAAGTAGCAGCTGTATGACGTAATTTATGTACAGAATATTTGTTAGTGTCAAGACCAGCTTTCTTTAATTCATTTTTTATAATATGTTGGACAGTTCTGTTACTTATACGTTCACGTCGTTCACTTAAAAATAAAGCATCTTTTGAGTCGTATTTGATACTATCTTTCGGACGTACTTGTAAATATTCATTAATAGCTTTCATACAAGCATTATTTAAATATATAGTACGCTCCTTATTACCTTTTCCTATAACTGTCATTTTAGATTCATCAAAACGAATATCTTTGATGTTTATATTTACCAATTCAGAAAGACGCATTCCACAATTTAAGAATAAAGTTGTAATAGCATAATCTCGTACATTGTTACGATTATCTTCATTTCCTGCAACATTTAAGAGCTTCTTACTATCATCTAAAGTAAGATATTTCGGCATACGTTTATCTAATTTTGGTGTTTCAAGGTTTTGTGCTGGGTTTACCTCTATTAACTTTGCTTTTGATGATAAATATTTAAAAAATACACGAATACTAGATACTTTCCTAGCTCTGGTTGCAGGCTTACTTCTTAAATCTGTTGCAAGATATGAAATAAAAGAGTGAATGTCATCTAGTGTAATTTTTCTTATAATATCAATATCCATATCGTTTATTGTAATATTAGAAAAATCAGTTTCAGATGTAAGATGATAACGAATTTTAATATACTTTAAAAAAGTAGCAAGGTCATAATTATATTCCTTTATTGTGTTTGGCGACTTATTTAAAATGGTTACAGTATAATCTAAAAATGAATTTAAAAATTCTGGATTATCCTCACGATTAATCATTAATATATACCCCCTATAAACTATACATTTTTTTAATCCATCTATTAAATTATACATCAAAATGCGAAAAAGTACAATGGGTGGCAAAAATCAGATAAAAGGTAAGAGAAAAATGGTAAATATAATAGAAAAAAATTAAATATTAGTGGGAGCGAAAAAACAACTCCCACTATAGACATCTCACAATTTTTTGAGCATCTCTTGTATAGACGGTAACTCCGGTTTATTTTCGCTGGTCAATAGAGAACTGGTATCAATAACTAATTTCTCAACATCAACTAGCCCAGCGTGTTTAGAAAACTCCTTCCATTGCTTACACCAAAGTGACTCAAGTCCACCAATCCGCTCAACTAACAATTGCCGTGTAACTGGAATATCAACCATAAGAGATTCCTCCGTTCTACTCGTATTTTTACATCTAGAATATAACATAATATTTTATAAATTGCAATAAAATTTATTCGGAGCAAGATTTATTAAGACAAAATGTAGTTTTATAAAAATATTATCATAACGCATTATGTGAATAAATGGCTCAAAAAGACTGAAATAATACTTGTGAAAAATATGTCAAAAAAAATAAAATAAGAACGAAAGAAGGAGGTGTATAAAAGATGGATAAAAATATTGAAAAAAGAAATTCAAGCATAGACTTATTAAGAGTAATAGGTATGTTTTTTATAATTTTAAGTCATAGTTTAGCAACTGGTATTAATGTATCAAACACGGTAAATAGTTTTAGTGATTTAATAATGATTATATATGCACATATGGGGCACATAGGAAATTGCTTATTTATAATATGCTCTGCATATCTTCTTGTAGACAGTGATAAATTGAATTTTAAAAAGATATTATATATGGTGTTAGATACATTTATAATTTCAATATCAGTGTTGTTTATATATTGTTTAAGGGGTTATAAATTTACAGCTGAAGTATTTTTTAAGTTTATATTTCCAATAACATATAATAATAATTGGTTTATTGGGTGCTATATTTTATATTATTTTATACATCCTTTTTTAAATAAAATTATAAGGCAACTTAATCAAAAGCAGTTATTACGTGTTGTTATGTTTATTATTGGATATTTTTATATATGGCAATTTATTAAAAAGTCAACATATGCTAATATATTAGGATTTATAGCACTTTATTTTGTAATTGCATATATCAAAAAATATATGCAAAATTATCAAAAAAGATTTTCGCTTAATGTGTGTATTTTAATAATTTCTATTATAGGATTTGTATATTCATTAGTTATTTTGAATATATTAATAATAAAGTTTAAAATTTGCGATAATAATATGATGTATATGTCTAATATAATAAATCCGTTTATAATAATGATAGCTATTTCTATTTTTAATTTGCTAATAAATAAGAAGTTTTATAATAAATTCGTTAGCTATGTAGGTTCAATTTCACTTATTATATATATAATACATGAAAACACATTAATAGCTACACTTACAAGACCATTGTATTTTAAGTATATATATATTAATTATGGATATGACCATATAAACTTAATTTGTATTTTAACTGCAATTGCTGTGTTTATAATTAGTGTAATAATTGCAAGTATCTATGTATCTACTATACAAAAGTTAACAAAGAAGTGTGGAAATGTTTTGTATAAATATATTAAAATAGTGTTTAATAAGTTAGAAACGACATTATTAAAATTAAACTAATAAAGTAGGAATTATACTAAATTCCTACTTTATTAGTTTAATTTATTTAAATAGAGAAAAAAGATTACATAATAATCAATATTTAATATTTTTTATACATTTATTGCAAATATAAAAAATTTGTGATATTTATAAAGTACAGTGAAAATATCATAAATAATGGGGGAAAAATGAATATTGAGGTAAATAATAACAGTAAAAAAGTTTTAATTTTATCTTGTGGAACAGGTGGAGGTCATAATACAGCTGCAAAAGCAATACAAGAAGAATTGTTAGCTCAAGGAATAAAAGCGGATTTTAAAGAGTATTTAGAAATTATTAATTCACAGTTGAAAGATAAAGTTAATAATTTATATATAAAATCTACTAAGAAAAATGGCAAGGTATTTAAGAATGTATATCATTTAGGAAAAATTTATGAAAAAACTAAACTAACATCACCAATATATTTTTTAAATAGTTTAAATAAGAAAAAAATTTATACATATATTAAAGAAAACCATTATGCGTTTACAATAACTACTCATTTATTTGCAGGTCAAGCATTAACAGCAGTAAAAAAAGAACATCATATTCATTTTTTACAAGTTGCAACAGATTATGTAAGTATACCTTTTTGGGAAGAAACTAATCCGGATTATTTTGTTATTCCGAGTGAAGAGTTAAAGTCAGATTTTATAGAAAAAGGGATTAAGGAAGAAAAATTATTACCTTTAGGAATACCCGTTGGAAAACAATTTAGGATAGAATATAATAAGCAAGAGGTAAAGAAACAACTGAATTTAGATTCTAATAAAAAGTATATATTAATTTTAAATGGAAGTATGGGGTTTGGGAATGTAAAGGAGATTACAAAAAGATTATTACAGAATATAGAAGATTACAATTTGATTGTTTCTTGTGGTAATAATCGTGAGTTAATGAATTTTCTTAACGATGAATATGCAACTAATGATAGGGTTATAGTACTACCGTATACAAATGAATTAGGTAAATATATGGCGATTTGTGAGGTAGTTCTTAGTAAGCCGGGGGGATTAACAACAACAGAAATTGCAACAATGAGGAAACCTCTTATTCATATTATGCCAATTCCAGGATGTGAAAATAATAATGCAGATTTCTTTGATAAAAGGGAAATGTCAATAAAGTGTGATAATATTAAACAAGTAATTACTAATACAAAGAAATTATTAGAGAATAAGGAATTGCAAAGTAGAATTATTGAAAATCAAAAAAAATATATAGTAGGAGATACCTGTGAAAAAATAGCAGATATTGTAATAAAAGAATTAAATAGAGGTAGTTGTAGTGGAAAAACAATTTGTTGAAGATATAGATGAAAATGATGATATTATTCATTTATATGAGCCATTAAAACTAAATATAGATGAAAAGTATCAATATATAAAAGATAGCAAAGTGTTCTCGTTTTTTTCTAATTTATTATATTATGGAATAGCTTTTCCGGTTTTAGCAGTTTTGAATAAAATAGTATACGACTTAAAGATAGAAGGAAGGGAGAATATTAAGAATTTAAAAACAGGTGCAATTAGTGTATCTAATCACGTTTTAATTTTAGATTGTACTATGGTAGGTTTAGCGTTTGGACTAAAGAAAGTATATTTTACAACAAGAGCAGGTAGTTTTAAAATTCCTTTTGTAAGGAAATTAATAAAATTATTAAGAGCAGTCCCAATTCCTTCTAAGCTAACTAATAAAGAACACTTTATTACTCAGTTAGATGATGCGATAAATAAAGGAAAAATTATACATTTCTATCCAGAAAAAGCATTATGGCCTTATTGCGAAAAAATACGAAATTTTAAAAATGGGGCATTTAATTTTGCACTTAGAAATAATGTTCCTATTATTCCTATAGTTATTAAATTTAGAGAACCTAATGGAATAAGAAAATTTTTTAAAAAGAAAAAAGATGTTACAGTAAAAATATTAGAGCCTATAGTATATAACAATGAATATGAAAATAAAAGAGAGGGTATAGAACAATTAAAAAATTATGTACATAAAGTAATGGAAGAAATTTAAAAAAATGTCATATTGTAATTTTTTTTAGAATAAAAAAACAAAAAATGAAGATAATAAAATTCAGGAGGTTTTAATATGCAATATGATAATAATTTTAAAGATAATATACCCTATAATTTATTTAATTTTTCAGCTAAAAATGTTTTAAATTGGATTAATGATAATAGAGAAAAATATGATTGGGCGAAGGATCCAAATGCTTATGAAATGACAAATTTATTTTTGTTTGCTTCTAAGTATCGTAACGAGGGAGAAATGATAGATATTTCTTGTATTAAGGATTTATGGAATGTAAGAAAAGACGATTTTCAAGAATGTGATATTAGCGAAAATAGCTTTGTATATAAAATTGTTCAAGATGCATATCAATCTGTAATAAATGGTGAACCATTAGTAACAGACAGTGATTCTCACGATGCGTTAAGAAAAATGGCTGGAATAGGATTAAATTTGTATCAACAAAAAAGAGATAACGGTCAAATAATATATAATAATCCTCAAGAATTAATGGAATTACTAAGTCATTCTAAAAGTCTAAAAAAATCCCATCCGGATTTATTTCAAAAATATTCATTCCAAGTTAATATAGATAAATTGTGTGAACTACAGCTGAGTCAAGAATTACCAGAAGAAATTAAGGATGCAATAACAGAGCAACAATCTCAATTATTAGAAGCTATGCCAGATTTAGATTTAACATTTGGAAGAGAAGACTATTCCCTAGAAAAATTATTAGAAGATTCAGAACAAATTTTTGAATTTATCCATAAAACAGAAAGAAATACTGATACTAAAAATAAACAAAATAGTCCAGCTGCTAATTATTATTATTCATTGAATTTTGAATTATCTCACGCTAAATTAGATAATAAAGATCTAAGAAATAATTTAGAAAAAGCAATAGATTCTATATGCAAAAAGTATGCTGTAAAATTTGATAGTTTATTAAGTTTTTCAAAACAATCGAGAGAATGTTTAACTAATATAAATTCACAGGAAGCCAAAGACTTATATGAAAAATTACAAAATGGAGCGATAGAATATTTTACTGATAGAAAGGATAAAGAAACTTTGGAATCGCAAAAAAATGATGATTCCAGATACACAGACCAAAAATAGTTTTAGAAAAAGAATTATTTTTGAAATACATTGATAAACGGAGAAATAATTTGACATTGCTTATGAAATAAATAAGAATTATACATTTAAAATTTTTTATAGGTATTTATTGAAAATGTATAATTCTTATGATATTTTATATATAGTGGAGAAATAAAATAATTATGAAAAATAATAAATACAAAAGCAATAAAATATTTATAGATGAATTAAAAAGAACTTTTCCTATTTATACATTAGGTATAGTATTTCATGCAATTGTAATATATATATTGTATAAAATACCTAGTATTATAGGAAATGTATTAGATTTACTGATTGAAGGAAATGCTAGTAAAGATATTATTATGAATGAAGTGTATAATTTAATATTTTACTCACTTATAATGATTGTTCCAAGAATCATATATAGGACAATATTTTTTAGTAGAGCTAGCATATCAGATACATATTTACGAAGTAAAGTAATAGAACATTTACAGTCAGTAAAGCCAGAATATTATGATAAAGAAGATAAAGGTGTATTTCTTGCATATTTATCAAAAGAAATAGTATCCATAAGAGAATTTTTGGGAAAGGCCTTTTTTAATATTGCTAGATTAATTGTAGCACCTATTATTGGTTTAATTGTTATAGGAAAAGATTTTAATATAACATTGATGTTAGCTATAGTACCAATTTTTCCAATTGCAATGTACTTTTTATATAAACTTTATAAAAAGCAGGGCGAAATACTTGAAAATGATAGAAAAGTATATATAGATTTATCAAAAGATATAGAACAAAATACATCTGGTTTCAGTTTAATAAAACTATACAATGAGCAAGAAAATCAAAGAAAAAAGTTTGATAAAGTCAATGATGAAACATATAAATCAGATGTTAATGTTGGAGCAATAATATATAAAATGGATATGGTAGCATATATTCTATATGCTTTATGTTATTCAATAGGTTTTGCAGTTGGATTAATTCTAATTAATAAAGGATTATTAACAATAGGAGAATTAACAGCATACATTTCGTGTATTGGTACTGCTATATCAGAAATCGTAAATTCAATAGAGCCATTACTTACAGGAATATCTAACTTTAAAATAGCAAGTAGGCGATTTAATTACTTCTTTGGATTAGACACTTATAAAAAAGAAGGAAAAGAATTAGAGAAAGTTGATAAAATAGAAATTAAGAATCTTTGCTATAGTTATGAAAGTGATGGAAAATTAGCCATAGATAATATAAATATGACAATAAATAGTGGCGATAAAATAGGAATAGTTGGTAAAGTTGGAAGCGGAAAAACAACACTTATGAATATTTTAGCAGGTTTTTATGAAGTACCAGAAAATAAAGTATTTATTAATGGAATTGATATGAATGATTATTCAAGAGAAAGTATATTTGAACACATAGGATATGCAATGCAAAAAAATATTATTATGGATGATACAATAAAAAGCAATATTGATATTGAAAATGAGGCTACAAATAATGAGATAGAAGAAATAAGTAAAAAAGCTAATATTTTAGAAGATATATCAACAATGCAAGATGGTTTTGAAACAAGAATTGGAGAAAACGGAATTAAAATATCTGGAGGCCAAAAACAGAGAATACAAATTGCAAGAAATTTACTAAATGTTAGAGATATAAATATATTTGATGATACATTATCTGCATTAGATGTTAATACAGAAAAGGAAGTAATTAAAGAAATTGAAAATCAGATAGGAGATAATATACTTATAATTATTTCAAATAAAATTAGTATGATGGAAAAAATGGACAAAGTATTCTTATTAGTAGATGGAAAAATAGTGGAAAGTGGAACACATAAAGAAATGCTTGAAAGAAGTGAACTTTACAATGAACTTAATACCTATGAGAAAGTAGGTGATAAGTAATGAAAAAAATTATAAAAAAGTATATTAAATCAATTATAATTATAGGTATACTATTAGTAATTTGTGATTTTCTTTCAGCACTACCACCTTACATAGTAAAGAAAGTAGTAGATATTGATTTTACAAAAGAAGATATACATACAATATTATTTTTTATTTGCATCTATACAGCTGTACATTTAGGTAGAGTGATATTTAAGTACATAAGGGACGTATTGATAAATACCACAATATGTAAGATTTTAAAAGATATTAGAAAAATGTTGTTTGACAAAATATTAAATTTCAAAATGAGTACATTTAATAAATACAATTCCTCTGAATTATATACTAGATTAACTTCAGATGTAAATAATTTATTTAAGTTGTTTTTTGGATTTTTATATAAGATTTTAAGTAATATTTTATATATAGCATTTATGATAATAATGATGTTTGTGGCTAATGTTAATTTAGCTTTAATTGGAGCAATTACAGTAATTATTATTTCTCTTATCGTATATAAGTTTACTAAAATATTAGGTAGATTAGATAATGAAATTTTAAAAAAGAGAGATAGAGAACATAAAGAATTTTCCGAACTGTATAATAAAAGCAAATTAACTTACCTTTTTAAATTACAAGGTAAGAATATAAATAAGATGAATAATTTATTTTATTCAGAATTGAAAATAAGAAGGAAGTATATATTTATATACCATTTTCCATACTGGGTAATAGCAATGATTCAAGCAATAGGAATGTATGTTATTATATATTATGCTCTAAATATTAATACAGCTATATCTTTGGGAAGTATTTATTTGGTTTTATATTATACTAAAGAATGTAAAAATCCACTTGAAGAAATTTGCAATCAATTAGAAGAACTACAAACGTGTATAAATTCATATAAACGAATAAAAATTTTATTGAATGAAACAGATGAAGAGAATATTGATAAAGGAAATTACATAGAAAATCTAAATCGGAGATATAGAATTTCAAAATGTATCAATGAAATACGATAAAGAAATGATACTAAAAAATATATCATTTGTAATAAAAAAAGGTAGTAAAGTTACAATTGTGGGTAGAACAGGTGTGGGAAAAACGACACTTACAAATGTGCTAATGAAATTATATGATATAGAGAGTGGAAAAATACTAATTAACAATTATGATATTTCTAAAATATCTACTAAATGCTTAAGAGATAATATTTCTTACATATCACAAAATCCGTATATTTTTACAGATTCGATTAGAAATAATATAACTCTAGGAAATAACGAAATAACAGATAAACAAATAAATGATTTGATTTTGGAAATGGGTGTAGAAAATTTATTTAATAAATTAAATAATGGATTGGATACAGAAATTAAAACTTCAGAATTATCATATGGAGAATTACAAATAATAGCTTTTATAAGAGCTATATTGCATAAATCAAATATTTATATATTTGATGAACCAACTTCAAACATAGACTTACAAACAGAAAGAATGATACAAAATATAATAGATAAAATTTCAGAAAAAAGTACAGTAATTACAATAGCACATAGGAAGTCCACAATTGAAAGTTCAGATAAAATAATATATTTAAAAGATAGACAAATAGATATGATAGTAAATCAGATTTGAGGAATAAAAATTATTCTCCATAAAATTATACCACCTTTCTTTAAAGTTATTATATTGGAATAAATGATAAAATATGCTTTTAAGAAAGATAACAATTTGATATACACACTCAATTATGATTATGGAGTAGAAAAGGAGATAAAGTAAAATGAAGGTATTGTTTGCAACAACAAATCCAGCAAAAATAAAAAAATATGTAGAAAAACTAAAAGAAAAGAATATAGAAGTATTAACTATCAAAGATTTAGGAATAAATCTAAAACCAGAAGAAACAGGAAAGAATGCTATAGAAAA
>CANRAM010000006.1 GCA_947628605.1 uncultured Clostridia bacterium
TATTCAATAAATTACCTCTTTTCTTATAATGTGTTTAAATTATACTACCTTTACTACCATTTTTCAATACATTTTTTTTCGTTACTTTTCAACATATTTGATAGTTTTTTATATCGTTTCATAATGCTATTTTCTTCTATTTTTCAAATTTTGAAAAATGTTACAATGTAACAAAATGTAACTTTAATTAATTTTTTTGAAATTCTAAAATATTGCAATTACTGTCTTACAAGGTTTTACTTTACTATGAAGAATATGTTTGCTTAAAGCCTGATGGCTCATTAATAAAACCTGATTATGTTACAAGACATTTTCCACTTTTACTAAAAAACAATGGCTTAAGGCATATCCGTTTTCACGATTTAAGACATTCTTGTGCTAGTTTATTGTTATCAAAAAATATACCTATGAAAGCTATTCAAGAATGGCTAGGTCATTCTGATTTTTCTACTACTGCTAATATATATGCTCATTTAGATATAAATTCTAAATTACTATCTGCTGAAGCTATATCTTCTACATTTAGTTTTAAGGATTAAAAAATCTAGCTTAGCAATTTCTAAACTAGATTTAATATATTTACAATTTTTCAAAATTTTTATTATATTTAATTAAAATTATACTTTGGTTAGATTTTAGTTAGATATTAAAAATAATTTTTCTAATATTTAAACCATCTATCCTTACAGTAAGAATAATTTCAAAACTATTTAAGGTTAAGCACCGCTACACACTCCACATGTGATGTATAAGGAAACATATCTACTGGTTGAAGTACTTTTACGGTATATTCTTCTTCTAGTTTTTGTAAATCTCTTACTAACGTAGCAGGATTGCAACTTATATAAATTACTCTTTCTGCTTTATAGTTTAGTATATTTTGGATAGTAGTTTCATCTAAGCCTTTTCTTGGAGGGTCTACAAATATTACATTTGGAATAACTTTTTTATTTGATACAATTTCATCAAGCACTTTTTCTACATCTCCGCAATAAAACTCTATGTTGTTAATACCGTTAATTCTTGCATTTTCTTTTGCATCAATAATAGCATCTTTTACTATTTCTATTCCATAAACTTGCTTTACTTTTTTAGAAGCAAATATGCCAATAGTTCCTATTCCACAATATAAATCTAATACTATGTCATTTTTATTGAGTTTTGCAAATTCAATTGCTAAATTATATAAAATTTCAGTTTGTATAGGATTAATTTGATAAAATGACATAGGCGAAATTTTGAACATAAAGTCACCTAGTTTATCCTCAATGTATCCATTACCATATAACACAACATTTTCTTGCCCCAAAATTACATTTGTATTTTTTGTGTTAATGTTTTTTACAATAGTTTTTATTTCTTTAAATTCTTGCAATAACTCATTTACAAGTTTATTTTCTTTTGGTATATTCCTTTTGTTTGTTACAAGTATGCACATTACTTCATTTGTGTAAATTGCAACTTTTATAACTATATGTCGTATTATACCTTTCCCTTGTTTTTCATCATATGGCTCAATATTATTTTTTCTCATAAACTCTATAATCCACTTTGCTATTTTTTGTGAAATCTTTGTATGTATTGCACATTCTTCAATTGAAATAATGTTATGCGTTCTTTTTGCATATACTCCTGTTATAATTTTTCCATCCTTATTACGACCAACAGGATATTGTGCTTTATTTCTATAATGAACTGGATTTTCCATTCCTATAGTTTTTTTCACTTCTACATTTTCTTTTAACATCTTATTTACAAGATTTTGTACAATATCTCTTTTTAGTATTAAACTGTTTTGGTATTTTATATGCCTTAAATTACATCCTCCACATCTACAATAAGTAGAGCAATCAACTATTGCTCTACTTGTGGATTTTTCTATAATTTCTAGAACCTTTGCATATGCATATGAAGTTTTTGTTTTTAAAATTAAAATTTTAACCTTTTCGCCTTTTATTGCTCCAGGAATAAATATTGTATAATTATTTATTTTTGCAATTCCTTCTCCCTCATATCCATTATCTATTACAGTTACAATATATTCTTTATTTTTCTCTACTGGTATACTATCCATTTTACTCCTCTTAATTTATTTTACTGCTTCTTTAAAAGCAGACATCGATATTCCTTTTGAAATGCGAACTCGTGGTAGTGCATATTTATCTTGCCCTGGATACACTCTACCACCTTTAGTTGTAAATGCCAATTTGTAGCCTGCATCTTTTAAAACTTTTTTTGTTGTATCATTATAATGCCCAAAAGGATAACAAAATATATTACAATTTCCTATTATATTCTTCGATGTTGTTACATCTTCTAGACCCTCTTTATAACTTAAATTAACAAATCTTCCCTTTCCATTTGTTCCTGCACGGTGCATATCGTGCGAATGTGATTCAAAGTCTAAATAACTAGATGCATAACTTTTAGGTAACCAATCTCCATTCCAACTTGTTACAACAAATGATGTAGCCTTTACATTATATTTTTCAATAATTGGAATCGCATATTTTATAAACGATGCATCTCCATCATCTATTGTAATAACAACACTATTGCTAGGCAAAGTTTTAGTTCCACTTACATAGTCTATAACTTCACTCCAAGAAGGAAAATAAAAATTATTGTCCGATAAATATTTCATTTGCTCTTCAAATGCCGAAACAGACATCCAATTATTATCTGCTCCTTTCTCCCCAGCTTTATCATCATAGAAAAAATGATACATTAATACGGGAAGACCTCTTTTTGTATTACTTTTTTTGGTTTCTGTACTAGAGGTTGTTACAGTATTGTTTATATTAGATTTCGTGGTTGATTTTTTCTTTACAACAACTTTTCTAGTTATTTCTGTTTTATTCTCTGAACTATCTTTTACTGTATATGTAATATTATATGTACCCTCTTTTTCCGTATTAACTTTACCAGTAATTAGTACATTATTCGTCACATCTCCATCAAAATCATCTTGTGCTATACAGCCTTCATCTTTATATTTATCTCCTATATAAAGTTCTATCTCGCTTTTTCCTTTTAGTTCAATTTTAGGCGGAGTTGTATCTTTTATAACATCACTAACTTCGTTTGTAAGTGTATTTGCATTATCTTCTAAATTTAATAGTACATTGCTATAGTCCTCATTATATGAAATTACTGTAACGTCTTTTTTATTATGTATAATAAATATAATTATTAGTAGTATTAAAATTAACATAGATAATATAGTTATAATTCTTCTTGTGTTCAACTTTTTATGTTTCTTTTTATTCAAAATTTATCACCCTTTTATTAATACTATTTATGCAACTACAATATTCTTAAAAACTATTATTCTATTTATAATTTTTATCTACTTCCTTTAGCATAACATCGTGTGCACTTCCTTCTGCAATGCTTACTTCCGATACAAGAGTTAATCTTGCTTTTTTATGCAATTCTGGAATAGTTGTTGCTCCACAATTACACATAGTTGATTTAATTTTTGATACTGTAACTTCTAAGTTATCTTTTAAGCTTCCAGCATATGGAATATAAGAATCAACTCCTTCTTCAAATGATAACTTATTTTTATCTCCTCCAAGGTCATATCTTTGCCAATTTCTTGCGCGGTTTGAGCCTTCTCCCCAATATTCTTTTACATAAGTATTTCCTACTTTTAATACTTTTGTAGGGCTTTCATCAAATCTTGCAAAATATCTACCCATCATAACAAAATCTGCTCCAAGAGCTAGTGCAATTGTAATATGGTGGTCGTGAACAATTCCTCCATCAGAACAAATAGGTATATATATACCTGTTTCTTCAAAATATTCATCACGTGCATTTACTACATCAATTAATGCACTAGCTTGACCACGACCTATTCCTTTGGTTTCTCTTGTTATACAAATAGAGCCACCTCCTACGCCAACTTTTATAAAGTCTGCTCCTGCTTCTGCTAAATATCTAAAACCTGCTTTATCTACTACATTTCCTGCTCCAATTTTTACACTATCTCCATATTTTTCTCTAACAAAATCTATAGTTTTCTTTTGCCATACTGAAAATCCATCAGAAGAATCCATACAAATTAAGTCTACTCCAGCTTCTACTAATGCTGGAATTCTTTCTTCATAATCTCTTGTATTAATTCCCGCACCTACAACATATCTTTTATTTTCATCAAGCAAAGAGTTTGGATTATTCTTTCTTTCTTCATAATCTCTTCTGAATACTAAATATTTTAAGTTTCCTTCTTCTGTAAGTATTGGCAAACAATTTATTTTATTTTCCCAAATTATATCATTAGCTTCAGATAATGATATTCCTTTTTTGGCAGAAATTACATTTTCTGCTTTTGTCATAAACTCATCAATTGGAGCATCTTGGTTGTCTCTTGTTATTCTATAATCTTTATCTGTAACAATTCCTAAGAATTTTCCTGTTGCTGTTCCATCTTCTGTTACAATAACTGTAGAATGACCTGTTGTTTTTACAAGCTCTATAACTTCTCTTAAAGTTGTTCCACTTTTTACATTAGAATCGCTAATAACAAACCCTGCCTTATGTTTTTTTACGTGATAAACCATTTTCGCTTGTGATTCTATAGATTGTGCACCATAAATAAATGCAACTCCTCCTTCTCTTGCAAGGGCAATTCCCATTTCTTCTCCTGAAACAGATTGCATAATTGCTGATACCATTGGTACATTTGCATAATATTTTGGTTCTTCTCCCTTTTTATATTTTACAAGTGGTGTTTTTAAAGAAACTTTATTAGGTATACATTCTTCAGTTGTTAAATTTGGTAACAATAAAAATTCATTGAAAGTTCTTGAAATATCTTTTAGAATTTCTGCCATATTTATTCCTCCTTAATTATTAATAATATGAATGAAGCGTTTCCGCCTCATTCTTTTTTGTTATGTATATTGCTTATTATTAACATATTTAATATTATACTACATTATTTAGTTTATGTAAACGTTTTTTTTACTATTTTATTAATTTTTCTGTTTCTTTAGCAATCATTAATTCTTCATTTGTTGGGATTACATAAACTTTTATTTTTGAATAATCTTTTGAAATTAATTTTTCCTCACTCCTAATATTGTTTCTGTCTTCATCAATTTCAACTCCCATAAATGTTAATTGATTACAAATACCTTTTCTAATGTTAATTTGATTTTCTCCTACTCCTCCTGTAAATACTATAGCATCTATACCATTCATTGCTACTGCATATCTAGCTATATATTGTGCAATTGCATATTTAAAACTATTTATAGCAATTACAGCTCTTTTATTACCAGTCATAGATTCATTTTCGATAACCCTAAAGTCTGGTGCAAGTCCTGAAATTCCTTGAACTCCAGATTTTTTATTTAATATATCTTCTACTTCTCCGTGCTGTTTTTCCTTCTTTTTTCATAATAAAAGTTACCACAGATGGGTCTAAATCTCCACTTCTAGTTACCATTGGTATTCCTGCAAGTGGTGTAAGCCCCATACTTGTTTCAACGCTTTTTCCTCCTTGAACTGCACAAATACTAGACCCTTGACCCAAATGGCAAGTAACAATTTTCAAATTTTCTATTGGTTTATTTTCAATTTCTGCAAGTCTTTTTGAAACATACATATGAGATGTTCCGTGGAAACCATATTTTCTTATTCCATATTTCTCATAATATTCATATGGTATTGGATAAATATATCTTTCTTCTGGAATTGTTTGATGAAATGCTGTATCAAAAACTCCTACCATTGGTTTTCCTGGCATTACTTTTTTGCAAGCTTCTATACCAATTATTCCTGCTGGATTATGTAATGGTGCAAGTTCTGTACAGTCTTTTAATACTTGTATTACTTCATCTGTAATTATTACAGATTCGGCAATTTTTTCTCCTCCGTGAACTAATCTATGACCTATTGCATTTATTTCATCTAATGAATCAATTACTTTATATTCTGGATTAATTAATTGCTTTAATGTAAAGTCTACAGCTTCTTCGTGATTTTTTGCTGGATGTACTATTTCAATTTTTTGGCCATTTACTTTATGTGTTATAAAGGCTTCTTCTTCACCTATTCTTTCATATTTTCCTGATGCTAAAACTTCTTCGCTTTCCATATCAATTAGCTGATATTTAAGAGATGAGCTTCCGCAATTTAATACTAATATTTTCATTAGTTACCTCCTAGTAAAATTTTTTATTATTATAACATTTATAAAATAAGTTGTAAACTATAATTTTTATTTGTTTAGAATTGCTTGTACTGCTGTTATAGCAACAACTCCTACAATATCTTTAGCACTACATCCACGAGATAGGTCATTAACTGGTTTTGCAATTCCTTGGCATAATGGACCATATGCTTCTGCTTTTGCAAGCCTTTGAACTAATTTATATCCAATGTTTCCAGCATCTAAATTTGGAAATATTAGTGTATTTGCATTTCCTGCTACTGTGCTATTTGGTGCTTTTGATTTTGCTACTTCTTTAATTATTGCTGAATCTAGTTGAAGTTCTCCATCTACTTGAATTTCTGGTGCTTTTTGTTTTACATAGTTTGTTGCTTCTATTACTTTATTGGTTGCATCTGATTTTGCACTTCCATATGTTGAATATGAAAGCATAGCAACTTTAGCTTCTTTTCCAGTAAGGCTTTCAAAGCTTTTTGCTGACGATATTGCAATTTCTGCTAGTTCTTCTGAGTTTGGATATGAATTTAAACCACAATCTGAAAATACAAAAGTTCCATTTTCTCCTAGCTCGCAGTTTGGAACAAGCATTAGAAAAAATGCTGAAACTAATTTTGTATTTGGTGCTGTTTTTAATATTTGTAATGCTGGTCTTAGTGTATCGGCTGTTGAATGAATAGCTCCTGAAACAAGACCATCACAGTCTCCTTGTTTTAACATCATCATTCCATAATATACTGTATCTTTTGTTAATTCTTTGGCTTTATCATAATCTAATCCTTTTTCTTTTCTTAACTCATATAATTTCTTTGCATATTCTTCATATTTATCAGATTCTATTGGATTTATTATTGTAGCTGAATGCACATCACATCCATTTTCTTGTGCTTTTTTTAATATTTCTTCTTTATTTCCTAATAATATAATGTTACAAAATCCTTCTTTTAAAATTGTATCTGTTGCTTGTAATATTCTTATGTCTGTGGCTTCTGGTAATACTATTGTTTTTTTATTTTTTCTTGCTTTATCTTTTATTTCATCTATAAACGACATTTTTTCTTCCTCCATAAAAAATATAATATTATTATATCTTTTATTTAAAAAAAGCACAATATTTTTTTTAAAATCTGTTTATTTTCATACATACACGAAGAAACACATCTAAAAATCAGATGTGTTTCTTCGTAAATTAACGGAAATATAAGCTACACATAGCTGTTGAAATCTTCGCATACATTCTATAGAACTCCTCATCATTATGCGGATCAGCAGAACTCATATGCATACCAATTTCATTGTACCACTCCCAAGTGTTATCTTGGGTTACCGAGAGAAAACCACTCGGGTACGTCGGCATCACTATTTGAATCCTTTCTCCGCACACCTCCAGAATTTTCAGCACCAGTACTTCCGTTCGATGTACCTGTTTAAAGCAACACAACTCAACTCTTTGAGATGTTGCCCTTAAGGTGCGTTTCAGCACCCTCATTACTAACTCTAAGGATATTATACTGTCAAATGATAATATAAAATCTTCAAAGTCTCCAAAGGTGCTTGGATTGTCGGCTTCCTCGAGGCTATCCGGAATCTGCGCTGTTATTTCCAGCCGCTCGCCGTTTGGTGTGTTGTATGTGCACCTATACTCCAGTGCATCATACTTACTTTCTAAATGCTTTTTCTCTTTGATTAACTCCCGTTCCATATTTTTTTTCCTCCTTTTTCTAATCCTTTATTGGATACTATATTAATTATACATAAAAAATCCTTTTATGTCAATGTTATGTAAATTAAATTTGCTTACTACTTAATTGTATTATTAAATCCATATTATCATCTTGGGCTGCTTTATTTTTTCTTATTGCACCACATTTTTTGCATTTGTGTATAATTACATAGCCTTTTTTTGAATCTATTTCAAGAGCTACAGGCTCTAAATCTCCGTGGCATTTTTCTTGTCTATCACCTGGGTTTATATCAACGTGTTTTGAATGTAAACAATATGGGCAATGGTTACGACACGAATATCCTAGTTTTGAAACTTTTTTACCGCAGTTATCACATATAAATTCTTCATCAATTTCTGTAAATTTACTTATCATATCGTTCTCTCTTTTCAATTATTATATATTTTTAATAAGCAAGTAAACTTCCTCCAATAAACTCCCTTATTAATGAAATTTTAGATATATTATCTTGTGGTATAGATTCAAAATATGTTAATAATCTAATTAGCCTTGTGGCTTCTGCATATTCTGGTTCTGTATTTTTTATCTCTTTTAGTAACGGTATTGCATAATCCTTTAATACTCCTAATTCGTATATTAGTGATGAATTAAACATAACATCTGCTTCTTCTTGAAATGGATAAATATATGCTTCTTCTCCTCTATTTACAGAATACCACATTCTTATTGTATGACGTGCATCATATCCTCTAAATTGATTGTCTCTTACAATTCTTCTTATTAAACGTGTATCAGTTGTTGAAATTCTATTGTAATAATCAATATTAAGTACTGTTAATGCACTAATGTATATTTTAAATTTTTGCTCTTTGGGAATTTCATTTGTTAGTTTATCGTTTAAGCAGTGTATTCCTTCAATTACTAATACCTCATCGTCTTCTAGTTTTAACATATTTCCGCAAATATTTCTTTCTTCCTTCGTTAAAATCGAATATTGGCATTTCTACTTCTTCGCCGTTTAATAATTTAGTTAAATGTTCATTAAATAATTTTAAATCTATAGCTTCTATGCATTCAAAATCATAGTTGCCAAACTCATCTTTAGGGTTTTGTTCTCTTTCTACAAAATAATTATCAACCGAAATTGTTACTGGCTTTTTACCATTTAGCCTTAATTGCATTCCTAGTCGCTTTGCAAATGTTGTTTTTCCTGATGAAGATGGCCCTGCAATTAACACCATTTTTACTTGTTTATTATTTACTATTTTGTCCGCTATATCAGATATTTTTTTCTCGTGTAATGCTTCTGATAATAAAATAGCATCTGTTGCATTATCTTTTTTTACTTCTTTGTTTAGCCTATGTATGGTGTTAATTCCAATTACTTTATATATGTCTTCATAATCATCTAAAGTAGCAAGTAGTTTTTTATTTTCTACAAATGGACTTAGTTTTGTAGGCGTTTTCCAATTAGGATATCTAACAATAAATCCATCTTTATATTTTACTATATCAAATATTTTTGTATATCCTGTTGAAATAGGCATTACTCCATAAAAGTAGTTATAATAATCTTCACAATAATATAAAGATGCTCCATATTCGTGGTTTGTATCTATTTGCAATTTTCCTTTTAATGTCTTTTCTTTTTCATAAAATTTTTCTGCCTCTTCTTTAGTCATTTTTACTTTTGTTATTGGTAAATCTTTTTTTATAATATCTTCCATTCTTTCTTTTACTTTTTGTATCATTTCATCTGTCATTTTCATATTATCTAATTCACAAAACATAGCATTTGATAATTGATAATTCACAGTTAATAGTGCTTCTGGGTATAACTCATTTAAGGCTTTAGCCATAATATACATAATTCCTCTAATATAAATCATCATACCATCTTTTGAATTTAAATCTATTAACTCAATTTTTGCATCTTGGTTTAATTCTAGTTCTAAGCTTCTAACTTCATTGTTGCACATACAAGCTATAACTTCCGTTTTAGCATTTTTTATTTCGTTTTTTAATAACTCATTTACTTTTATATTTTTATCTACTTCATATATTTTATTTTCATAAGTTATTTTCATACTTTTCATTCCTTTACAAAAAATTATAAATTGATTTTATCATAGTATTATTTTTTAAGCAACTAAAATAACGTTTTTCTTTATTTATTGCAGTTATTTTATTGGTATATTATTTATATTATGCGGATATACTTTTATTAACGAATATTTATAGGAGGTACACATATGAATTTAGAACGCTTGCATAATATGCTTAATAATAAAGAAAAAATTGATGTATATTACGATGAAAGACCTGTATGGGTACAAGAGGTCCACGACAATATTGCTAAAGTTAGTTTTATTGATACTTTTGAAGAAAAGGATGTTTATATAGAGGATTTATATGAAAATGATTTATATAATTAGTTTTATTATATTTAAAGCAAGAAGTATTTAAAAATTTACTTCTTGCTTTTTTATATTTTATTCCTAAAACTCTATTTTTTCTTCTATATAATTTGATAATTCTTCTACATTTAATCTAATTTGTTCCATTGTGTCTCTATCTCTAATTGTTACTGTATTATCTTCTAATGTATCAAAATCAATTGTTACACAGAATGGTGTTCCTATTTCGTCTTCTCTTCTATATCTTTTTCCAATACTTCCTGCTTCATCATAATCGCACATAAACTTCTTTGAAAGTTGTTTATATATTTCTTCTGCTTTATCACTTAATTTTTTAGAAAGTGGAAGTACTGCAACTTTATATGGTGCAAGCGCTGGATGTAAATGTAGTACTGTTCTTGTGTCTTCTGTGCCTACTGTTTCTTCATCGTATGCATTACATAAAAATGCAAGTGCAACTCTATCACAACCAAGTGATGGTTCTATGCAATATGGAATGTATTTTTCATTTGTTTCTGTGTCTAGGTACGCTAAATCTTGCTTTGAGTGATTTGCGTGTTGTTTTATATCATAATCTGTTCTATCTGCTATTCCCCAAAGTTCTCCCCATCCAAATGGAAATGCAAATTCAATATCTGTAGTGGCTGTACTATAGAAAACAAGTTCTTCTTTTGAATGGTCTCTTAGTCTAATATTTTCTTCTTTCATTCCTAAATTTAATAAGAAATTTTTACAATATTCTTTCCAATATGCGTGCCATTCTAAGTCTGTTCCCGGCTTGCAAAAAAATTCTAATTCCATTTGTTCAAATTCTCTTGTTCTAAATGTGAAATTTCCAGGCGTTATTTCATTACGAAAAGCTTTACCAATTTGAGCAATTCCCATAGGTAATTTTCTTCTTGTTGTTCGTAATACATTTTTAAAATTAACAAATATTCCTTGTGCTGTTTCTGGTCTTAGGTATAGTTGCGTTGTAGAATCTTCAGTTACTCCTTGAAATGTTTTAAACATTAAGTTGAATTTACGAATATCTGTAAAGTTTTCTTTTCCACAGTTTGGACATACTATATGATGTTCTTTCATATAATTAATCATTTTCTCATCTGACCAACCGTCTACTATTTCTTCACAGTTATGCTGATGCATCCATTCTTCAATTAGTTTATCTACTCTGTGTCTTGTTTTACATTCTTTACAATCTATTAGTGGGTCGCTAAATCCTCCTACATGACCGTGATGCTACCCATGTTTCTGAATTCATTAAAATTGCTGCATCTAGGCCAACATTATATTTATTTTCTTGTACAAATTTCTTTAACCACGCTTTTTTTATATTATTTTTTAGTTCCACACCAAGTGGACCATAATCCCAAGAGTTTGCAAGTCCTCCATATATTTCAGACCCTGGATATACATATCCTCTTGCTTTACACAAATTAACTATGGTTTCCATTGACTCTAACATAAATTTGCCTCCTAATGTTTTTTTCTTTAATATTTTACATCATTAGTAGTTAATTTTCAATACATATATCGATTTATTAAAGATTTTCTTGACTTTTTTTCATATTATAAATATAATTTTTCATATATCAATTATGTGCAAGGTGGTGACTTTTTTATGCCTATAAAGCTTGTTGCTAGTGATTTAGATGGTACTTTGCTTTATCACAATAATTTTATACCTTATAAAAATTTAGAAGCTATTAATTCTATTAACGATAAAAATATTAATTTTACTATTTGCACTGGTAAAACTTATTGTATGACAAAGGATATATGTTCAAGGTGTAAGGCTTCTTATGGAATTTTTGGAAATGGTACTCAGATTATAAATTTAAAAACTGGTCAAGAAATTTATAGAAATACTGTTAATATTGATGATTTCAATGTTTGTTATGATATTGCAAAACAAAATAATTTGCACATTCATTTATATACTGATACAAAAATGATAACTGAAAAACTTATGTATTTAGATTTAAGAAATTATCAAATTCATCTTGCTACTGATAATACCGACTTTTTAGAGGTTGTTCCTAATATTAAGGATTATGTTAATTCTAAAAATCCTCAAATTTTTAAACTTGTTATATCAAGTCGGTAATAGTCTTGATTTAATAAAAAATCACATTTTTAATACTTTAAATTTAGGTATTCAACATATTAAAAAAACTGGAAAATATAAGGATTTAATTATTAACAAGGAATATGAATATTTGGATATAACTCCTAAAAATATTGGTAAAGGCTATGCTTTGAATTTTTTAAGTAATTTTTTAAATGTTAATACTAAAGATATTTTGGCAATTGGTGATAATGTGAATGATATTGATATGTTGAAAGTATCCGGAATTGGTGTAACTCTTGCCGATTCTTATGATGAAATTAAAGAAGTAGCAACTTATACCACCGAAAATACAGTTCAAGATAGTGGCTTTGCAGAAGCTATTTATAAATATGTTTTATAGATTAAACAAAAGTGAATCTACATTCACTTTTGTTTATTTTTCTTAAAAGAAATTTTCATATTTTTTAATTTCTCAAGTCTTGTAAATTTATTATTATTGAACTTTTCTGTAACTATATTTTTAATTAATATCTTTTTTAATGCTTCTTCTTTTACATCTGCTATTAGTGTTCCGTCTTTTGCTATTGAAACTTTTCCTGTTTCTTCTGATACTATAATTGCTATTGCATCAGATTCCTTCGATATTCCAATACCTGCTCTATGTCTTGTTCCTAACTCTTTTGCTATGTCTGCATCACTTGCAAGTGGTAACATACACGCTGCTGCTGTAATTTTATTGTTACTAATAACAACTGCACCGTCGTGTAAGGGCGTATTTGGTACAAATATATTAACTAATAACTGTGGAGAAACTTCTGAATTTATTTCAATTCCAGTTGCAATAATGTCTTTTATTTGGATATCTCTTTCAATAACAATTAATGCTCCTGTTTTTGTTTTTGCAAGTTCTTCAACTGCTATTATAATTTTATATATATCTTCTTTTGTTTTTGTGGCTATATCTTTATCTATTCCAAAAAATTTTGTTAATTTATTTGTTCCTAATTGTTCTAGTGCACGTCTTAATTCTGGCTGAAAAATAACTATTAGTGCAAATACTCCCCACGTCATTATTGAATTTAATATAAAGTTTAGTATTTTTAATTGCAACCAATTACTAACAACTGTAGCTACAACTAATAGTACAATTCCTTTAAGTAATTGCCACGCTCTGGAGTCTTTAGCAAATTTTAATACTTTCACTAACAAAAATAATACTATGGAAATATCTATTATTAGTGTTATTAGATTTAATGGATTATCGTATAATGTTTTTATATATTCAATAATATTTTCTTCATAAAAACTTTCAATACTATTCCCAAATTTTCCAATCATAACTATACCTCTTTTTTACATAACAAATAAATAATATATTAATGTACCAGCAACTGTTAAAACCATAAGACCTGCTAAAACTAATGCCATAATTTTTACAAAAATTTGCGATTTATTTTTCTTATTTTTTTCCATTTTGTGCCTCCTATATTTTTTTATCTTGTTATATCACAAATATAGTTTTTTTTCAATACGTATTTTTACAAAAAAACTATATTTAAAATCACTTTTTTGTCGAATTTTCATATTATATATTATAGCTTGAACTAAGGCTATAATATATTTTAAAGGAAGGTAGATTTTTATGGATTTTGAAAAACCAAATTGTCCTGTTGTTGATATAGATGGTGCAATTGCTTGTGGTAAACAATTTGATTTAGACATTACTTTACCATGTGACAATAGAAATGTTATTTATGGTGTTATAAAGGATTGCTATAAAGAACCAGTTTGTGATGCTGTTGTAAAATTAATTGAAGTAGTAAATGAATGTGGTAAAGAAGACAGAAGACCTGTATCTCATACTTTTACGGATGAAAATGGAGAATTTGTTTTTGGTCCACTTTGTCCAGATAAAAAATATGAAATAAATTTCTGGGTAGACCAAGTAAAACATTATAAAATATGTGCAAAATGTAATCACGAAGGTAAATGTTTAAAAGGTGTAAAAATGGATAAATGTGACTGCTACTTTGAAGAAAAACCTTGTAAACGTTGCGAAGAAGATTACGATGATTCTTGTGAAGAAAATTGTAAAGATTGCTAATTCTTAGTTATAACATTTAAATAAAAAAGGCTATTACATTTTTGTTTTTGTAATAGCTTTTTCTTATTGATACTGTATATTATTGAATAGTACCATCTTTATTAAATAATTCCCATTTTTTTAATAAATTGTTTACCTTTTTTCATCATTTTATTCTTTTTCATAGTATTCCTTTCAGAATATAACATCATAGCTCCTGCTGATATTAAAGTTCCCATTACCATACCTTTTACAAATTTCATATTCTTCACTCCTCACTTTTTCTATATTTAGTAATATTTTTACTATTTCTTTACTTATTATGTGTTTTTTTGCTAATTATATACTTTTTTATTAAAGAATATATTTCCCATATTGCAATAATTGCTAAAAAAACTCCAAAACATTTCTTTAAAGATTTTACATCTAGCTTATTTGAAAGTATTGCTCCTATAATTGCTCCAATTATTCCGCTAATAATTATTGGTATTGCAATTTTAAAATCTATGTTTTTTTGCTTAATATTTGTAATTATTGCTATAATTGAAGTTGGAATAAAAAATATTAAATTTGTTGCTTGAGCTATATGTTGTTCTACTCCCATAAACATAGATAAACACAATATTAGTATTGTGCCTCCTCCCATTCCCATTCCACTTATAAAGCCTGAAACTATGCCTATTAATACTTCAAACATATGCCCTCCACTTGTGGTTATTCTTAAGCTAATATCATTTTAGTTGATACATATACTAAAAAAATTGCAAAAGTTAATTTTAAATATAGGTCTGGTATTTTTTTCAAATATTTTGCTCCTAAAAATCCACCAATCATTCCGCCAATAGCACAAAGTATTCCTATTCTCCAATCTATTAGGTCATTTTTATAATAGAAAATTCCACTTGTTATTACCATTGGAAGTATTACAAATAAGGATGTTGCTCTCGATTTTTGTTCGCTTACACCTAACAAATATACAAGTGCTGGAACTACTATCATCCCTCCTCCTGTTGCAAAAAAGCCACTAACTAAGCCTGCTATTAATCCTATTATTATTTTTTTTACCATATTTTCACCACTAATATTTTTTTATTAGTGTTTACCGTATTTTTCTTTTTTATACCTCTTGTTCTAATATTCTTTCTGCTATTTTTGTTAATATTTCATCGCATTTTAGCATTTGATAAACTACTTCAAGTCTTAATTCTTCATTTGGAATATTATCTGTTATATCCAAAAATTTTTGCAATTGTGCTAAGTATTCATTATCTTTTTGTTTATACTTTCTAAAATCTATTTTTTCCTTACCATCTTTTTTTATGAACCCTACCATTTTATTTCCTCTTTCTTTTTTTACTGCTAGATAACTTTTTATTACTTCTATCGTTATATTATTTCTATACTGTGTAATTTTAATACATTAAATGATAAAATACAACAAAAATGAATATTTTCTCTTTTTTCGACATTTTACGACAATATTTTTTACAATTATGAGGAGGATATCTATGATAAGAATTAAACTTTCTAATTTATTGGGAGAACATAAGATGACACAAAAAGCTTTAGCAGATTTAGCCAATATACGTCCTGCTACCGTTTCAAAGATGTACTACGAAGAGATAAAAAGAGTTGATATAAAGCAACTGAATAATATTTGCAAAGTATTTGATTGTGAAATATCTGAACTTTTAGAGTACGTACCTGATAAGTAAATAAAATATTAAAAGAAGGAGATTTTATTCTTCTTCTTTTAATATTCTTATATCAATCCACTGTATCATCTTTTATATAATATTTCGTACCTAGCATTTTATCTGGTAAATATTGTTGTTCTACTATATGACCTGGATAGTCGTGTGGATATTTATATCCTTTACTATAGCCAAATTGTTCCATTCCTTCTGCAGGTGCATTTCTTATATGCATTGGTATTTCTCCTGTATCTTTTGTAGATACATCTTCTAGTGCTTTATTAATTGCAAGATAACTTGCATTAGATTTTTTTGAGGTTGCTACATATACTGCAGCCTCAGCTAGAATAATTCTTGCTTCTGGCATTCCTACCATTGTTACTGCTTGCATTGCTGATGTTGCTACAACAAGAGCTTGTGGATTTGCCATACCTACATCTTCTGCTGCAAGTATTACAATTCTTCTTGCTAAAAATACTGGGTCCTCTCCTCCATTTAAAGCTCTAGCTAGGTAAAATATTGCTGCATCTGGGTCGCTTCCCCTCATAGATTTTATAAAAGCACTTATATTATCATAATGGCTATCTCCGTTTTTATCAAATACTGCTTTTCTATTTCTAACGCTATCTTTTGCAATTTCATTAGTTATATTTACAAAACCATTATCATCTACCTTCGTTGTAAGTACTGCTACTTCTAAACCATTTAATGCTGTTCTTACATCCCCATTTGATACTTCTGCAATTTTTCGTAATGTTTCATCTTCTATCTTTATATTAAAGCTTTTTAAACCATCTTCTCTTTCTAACGACATTTTAAGTATTGTATAAATATTTTCTACTGTTAATGGTTCTAGTTTAAATACCATAGACCTTGAAATTAAAGCTTTATTTACTTCAAAATATGGATTTTCTGTTGTTGCTCCTATTAGAATTACTGTTCCATCTTCTACAAATGGTAACAAAGCATCTTGTTGTAATTTATTAAATCTATGAATTTCATCAATAAATAAAATACATTTTCCAGTTGGATTTAAAAATACATTTTTTGCTTCCTCTACCACTTTTTTTATATCACTTACTCCAGAAGTAACTGCATTTATTTTTGTAAATTTATATTTTGTAGTTTCACTAATTACCCTACCAAGAGATGTTTTTCCACATCCCGGTGGGCCCCATAAAATTATACTTGATAACCTATCTGCTTTTATTGTTCTATACAATATTTTGTCTTTTCCTAAAATATGTTCTTGCCCAACATATTCCTCTAGTGTTTTTGGTCTCATTCTATATGCCAATGGCTTTGATAAATCCATTTTTTCCTCCTTAACTTCCTAATATTGCTAGTCCTTTTCTTATAATGTCTTCTAGGGATAATTCCATATTTATATTTTTTAATACTTTTTCTATTTCTCTTCTATTATATCCTAATACCTGTAATGCAGATATAGCTTCACTTACTTTATCATCATCTATAATTGCTGATTTTATTTCTTCGTTTTCTTCTTTCTTAGCTTCCATTGTTTTTAATTTATCTTTTAATTCTAATACAATTCTTGCTGCTGATTTTGCTCCTATTCCTGGTATTTTAACTAATTTTGATGTATCGTTTGTTATAACTGCTAATGCAAAACTTGAAGGTGTAATATTAGATAACATATTTACTGCTGATTTTGCTCCTATTCCACTAACTCCTATTAATAATTCAAACATTTTCAGTTCATCATTATTTTTAAATCCATATATACTTATGTCATCTTCTCTTACATGATAGTGTGTATGGACTTTTACAATATCTCCTATTTCCCCTATTTCTTCTATTGCTTTTTCTGGCATAAATACTTTATAACCTATTCCTCCTACATCAATAACAATATAATTATCAAATTTCATTTCTAAGCTTCCTTTTATATATGCGAACATATTTCTTCCTCCGTTACAAACAAATTTTCTGTATGTATTTTATAATAATATATATTTTTTTTCAAGTAGTATATCGAAATTTATTATTTTTTGTGTTATGATTATTATATATAAACTAAAGGAGATTTTTATTTATGAAAAACTACTATGAAATATTAGAAGTAGATGTAAAAGCTTCTTCTGAAATTATTGATAAAGCTTTTAAAGTTTTAGCAAAAAAATATCATCCCGATGCACATAATAGTGATAAAAAAGAGTGGGCAGAGGAAAAGTTTAAAGAAATTAACGAGGCTTATGAAATTTTATCTAATGAAGAAAAAAGAAAAGAATATGATATAGAATTAGATTATGATAAAAATAGCGCAATTGAAGCTATTTGCACTAAAAATGAATATCTTGAGAATTTAGTTAAGGAATTGCAAAGCGAATTAAATCGCATTAAAAATAATACTGCAAAATCCAATTTTACAAATATATATTCAAATTACACTAATAACTCCACAGCAAATACCTATACTAATAATGCTAGCTCAAATTATAAATATAATAATTATTATACTACTCCTAATAACAAAACTTATTATAGTAATAAACCACGCTTATTAAGTTTTAACTTAAAAGACTTAATTGCTCTTATTATTACGTTTTTTTTGCTAATTATAATTGGAATTATAGTTTGGAATATACCTTTTACACATACATTATTAGTTAATTTATATGAAAATAATAAACCAATTAAAGCTATTGTAAATGCTATTATTGAAATTTTTAATAAGTGATTTATAAAAAGTGTCTCAGTTCAAAATTTAAATTTATAATTAATGATATTGTATAATATGGTAAAATGCAAAAACACACCATATTATACAATTTATTATTTTTATAAATTATACATTTTACTTTAATTCTATAATTTTTTCCCAAGGTAATTCTGGTTTTCCAAAATGTCCATAGTTTGTAGTTTTAGTATAAATAGGAGTTTGTAAGTCTAAATATTTTATTATTCCTCTTGGTGTTAATTCAAAATTTTTATAAATTAAATTTACTATTTCTTCATCTGAAATTGTCCCTGTTCCAAAAGTATCTACATAAATAGAAACTGGTTTTGCTACTCCTATTGCATAACTAAATTGAATTTCACATCTTTTTGCAAAACCATTTGCTACAATGTTTTTTGCAATAAATCTTGCCATATATGCAGCAGACCTATCTACTTTAGTTGGGTCTTTTCCTGAAAAAGCTCCTCCTCCGTGGCGACTATATCCGCCATATGTATCTACTATAATTTTTCTTCCTGTTAAGCCACTATCTCCTAATGGACCTCCTATTACAAATCTTCCTGTTGGATTAATATAATATTTTGTATTTTCATCTAAAAGTTCTTCAGGCACAACTTTTTTTATTACTTCATTTATTATATCTTTCCTTAATATTTCTAAACTTATATCCTCTGTATGTTGGGTAGAAACTACTATTGTGTCTACTCTTATTGGCTTATTATCGTTGTATTCAATTGTTACTTGTGTTTTTCCGTCTGGTCGCAAGTAATTTAAAATATTATTTTTCCTTACATCAGTTAGTCTTTTTGCAATACTATGTGCAAGATGTATTGGAAGTGGCATATAATTTTTAGTTTCATCACAAGCAAATCCAAACATAATTCCTTGGTCTCCTGCTCCCTCAGATAAGACCTCATTTCCTAATTTATCTTCTAAAGATTTATCTACTCCTAATGCTATATCTGGAGATTGTTTAGAAATGTTTAAATGAATTTTACAAGTTCTATAGTCAATGTCTAAATTTTCATTATCGTATCCAATTTCCTTTATTGCATCTCTTGCAATTTGTTCTATATTAATATTAGCCTTTGTTGTAATTTCGCCTGTAATTGTAATTTCGCCTTTTCCAGCAACAGTTTCACACGCTACACGTGAATTTTTATCCTGTTTTAAACACTCATCTAATACACTATCTGATATATAATCACATAATTTATCTGGATGGCCTTCTGTAACACTTTCACTTGTAAATAATTTCTTCATATTTTTTCCTCTTTTCTTAGTATGTTTTTTAGTTTACAAAAAAAATCTTTGCATAATATGCAAAGATTTTTTTGTTAATACTTTATCATTCAAAGCTATATCTCTTTGCTTTGTCGGTATTAGCACCTTAAAATACTCAGGTTGCTGTGGAGTCATTAAGCCGAATCTCTCGTCCACTCTTGATAATATGTAATTTTTAAACTAATTCTAATATAACTACTGATGCTCCGTCTCCTCTTCTTTGACCCAATTTTATAATACGTGTATATCCACCAACTCTATTTTCGTATTTTGGAGCTATTTCATTAAATAATTTATTTGGTAAATCTATATTTTTTCCTTTTTCATCTTTTACTTTATTAAGCTTTTTCATCATTTTTCTTCTTGCATTTAATCTTGATGGCATATCTTTTTGTCTAGATTCTGTTCTTTCTTCTTTTACAACTTTTAAGTATTCTTTTCCATTTTTGCTTGTAGCTTTAACAGTTTCTTTGTTTCCTTTTGAGTCTAATTTTGCTGTTACGACTTTAACATCTACCATTTCAAAATTATCTTTTTCTTTAACAGCAAGTGCAATAATGCTATCTACAATTGATTTTACTTCTTTTGCTCTAGCTTCAGTTGTTTGTATTTTTCCGTGAAGAATTACATCAGTTGTTAAGCATTTAAGCATAGCCAATCTTTGGTCTGTAGGTCTACCTAATTTTCTATTTTTTGCCACTTTTTTCACCTCTTCTAAAATTTTCTATAACTTTATAGTTAATTATATTTAATATCTACTCTTCTTCTTTTGTAAAGTCCAATCCTAAAGAATGTAATTTATGTATAACCTCATCTAATGACTTCTTACCTAAATTTCTAACTTTCATCATATCTTCCTCTGTTTTATTTGCTAAATCTTCAACTGTAGATATTCCAGCTCTTTTTAAGCAGTTAAATGAACGTACAGAAAGTTCTAAGTCTTCTATAGACATTTCTAATACTTTTTCTTTCTTTGATTCTTCTTTTTCAACCATTACTTGTGTATTTTTAGTTGCTTCTGATAAATCAATAAATATCTCTAAATGTCCTGTCATAACTTTAGCTGCAAGGCTTAATGCTTCATCTGCTTTTAAGCTTCCATCTGTCCATACCTCTATAATTAATTTGTCAAAATCTACCATTTGACCTACCCTTGTATTTTCTACTGAGTAGTTTACTTTTTTTACTGGTGTGTAAATTGAATCTATTGGTAATACCGAAATATCTTGATTTGGTTTTTTGTTTTTTGTAGCACTGTTATATCCTCTACCTCTATCAACAGTCATTTCCATCTTTAGACTTCCGCCTTCAGAAACAGTTGCTATATGTAAATCTGGATTTAGTATTTCTACTGAGCTATCTGTAATAATATCTCCTGCTTTAACTTCACCCTCGCCTTTAAAATCAATTCTTATAATTTTTTCTTCGTTATCAAAAGATTTTAATCTTACATTTTTTAAATTAATTATTATTTCTGGTACATCTTCTACTACATTTGGAATAGTAGAAAATTCGTGTACAACACCTTCAATTTTTACACTTGTAATTGCACTTCCTGGAAGTGATGAAAGTAAAATTCTTCTTAGCGAATTTCCTATTGTTACTCCATAACCTCTTTCTAATGGTTCACAAACAAATTTAGCATAATTATTGTCATCATTTATTTCTAAACATTCAATATTTGGCTTTTCAAATTCTATCATTTTTACCTCCTCAATTTTGATAACAAAACTTACATTCCATTATCTCGATAGGTATGATTAAAAAGTAAAACTTTAAATTTATACTTCTAATCTCTATCCTCTATTTAGAGTATAACTCTACAATTAAGTGTTCTTGTACTGGTAAATCTATATCTTCTCTTGCTGCAAGTCTTATTACTTTTCCGCCTAACTTGTCAGCATCTTTTTCAAGCCAAGTTGGAACTGGTCTTGCGGAATTTGCTTCAACATTTTCTTTAATTATTCCTTTATCTTTCTTCAATTCTCTTACAGAAATTACATCTCCTGGTTTTACTAAGTAAGATGCAATATCTACTTTATGACCATTTACTTCAAATAATCCGTGGTTTACTATTTGTCTTGCTTGTGCACGAGATGAACCATATCCTAATCTATAAACTACATTATCTAATCTACTTTCTAATAATTGAAGTAAGTTCTCACCAGTAACTCCTTTTTTATTTGAAGCCATTTCAAAATATCTTCTAAATTGTTTTTCTCCAACTCCATAAAATGATTTTGTTTTTTGTTTTTCTCTTAATTGAGTTCCATATTCAGAAAGCTTAGCTTTCTTTTGGCCGTGTTGTCCTGGTCCATAATTTCTTCTAGAAACAGAACATTTATCAGTATAACATCTTTCGCCTTTTAAGAATAGCTTTTGACCTTCTCTACGGCAAATACGACATTGTTCGCCCGTTAATCTTGCCATTTTACTTCTCCTTTCTTTTTATTAAATTTATACTCTTCTTCTTTTTGGTGGTCTACATCCATTATGTGGTATAGGTGTAACATCCTTAATACTACTTAATTCTAATCCTGCTGTTTGTAAAGACCTAATTGCTGCCTCACGACCTGAACCAGGTCCTTTTACAAATACTTCTACAGTTTTTAAACCATGTTCCATTCCTGCTTTTGCTGCAGTAGCTGCTGCTTCTCCTGCTGCGAATGGTGTTGATTTTCTTGAACCTTTGAAACCTAATTCTCCAGCACTTGCCCAAGAAATAACGTTTCCTTGTGTATCAGTAATCGTAACGATTGTATTATTAAAACTTGAATGTATATGTGCAGCACCTTTTTCTATATTTTTTCTATTTCTTCTAGGTGTTTTCTTTGCTACAATTTTCTTATTAGCCATTTGGTTTTATACCTCCTTATTTTTTACTTTTACTAACTAATTTTCTTGGACCTTTTCTTGTACGGGCATTTGTTTTTGTTCTTTGTCCTCTTACAGGTAGTCCTCTTCTATGTCTTATTCCTCTATAACATCCGATTTCAGTAAGTCTTTTAATATTTAAAGCTACTTCTCTTCTTAAGTCACCTTCTACTTTGTACTTTTCATCAATAACTTTTCTTATTTTGTTTACTTCTTCGTCTGTTAAGTCTTTTACTCTAGTATCTGGATTTATTCCAGTTTCTTTTAGAATTTTTCTAGAACTTGATAATCCAATTCCATAGATATATGTTAGTCCTATTTCTACTCTTTTTTCTCTAGGTAAATCGATTCCTGCTATACGAGCCATAAATTTTAGCACCTCCAAAATTATTATTGTTTTGCTTTCCTTATATTAGCATTGAAATGTACAGTTATTTTAAGTCGTAATTAAAATAATTGTAGTTTACTAAACAGTTTAGCATAAATGTATATAAACACAAAACTATATTAAAATCAGCCGCTACATAGTTTTGTGTTAATATCAAAAGATAAATTATGAAATTAACCTTGTCTTTGTTTGTGTTTAGGATTTTCGCAAATAACTCTTATTTTTCCTTTTCTTTTTATAACTTTGCATTTTTCGCAAATAGGTTTAACTGATGCTCTTACTTTCATTTACTACACCTCCTGTACGTAGATATTAGTTCGAAAAATTATTTTGCTCTCCAAGTAATTCTACCTCTAGATAAGTCGTATGGTGATAATTCCACTTTTACTTTATCCCCTGGTAATATTTTTATATAATTCATTCTAAGTTTCCCAGAAATATGTGCAAGTATTTGATGTCCATTTTCTAGTTCTACTTTAAAATTAGTGTTAGGTAATGTTTCTACAACAGTTCCTTCCACTTCAATTATATCCTCTTTTGCCAATGTTTTTTCTCACTCCTTAAATTGATTTTTCTTTATGTTAATACAATTAGCTTATCTATTATATAACATCTTTAAATAATTGTCAATATTTCTGGCTCTTTTTCTGTAATTAAAATTGTATTTTCATAATGAGCTGATAAACTTCCGTCTTCTGTAATAATTGTCCACCCGTCATCTAGTACTAGAATATCAGGCTTTCCATCGATTACCATTGGTTCTATTGCAAGTGTCATACCAGGTTCTAATTTTATTCCTTTTCCTGCTTTTCCATAGTTTGGTATCCCTGGGTCTTCGTGCATACTTCTTCCTATTCCGTGACCTTGAAATTCTTTTACTACACTATAGCCATTTTTCTCTACAAATTCACCTATTGCATGGCATACATCTCCTATTCTGTTACCTGCTTTTGCAAATTTAATTCCTTCAAAAAAGGCTTGTCTTGTAATTTCTATCAATTTTCTTGATTTTTCATTTATCTTTCCTACTCCATATGTTCTTGCTGCATCTCCATTAAATCCATTTTTATATGAAACTAAATCTATGCTAATAATATCTCCTTCTTTTAGTTTAATTTTAGATGACGGAATTCCGTGAATTACTTCATCATTTATTGATGCACAAATAGTTGCTGGAAAATCTGGTATTCCTTTTTCTCCACTTGGATATCCTTTTTGTGCTGGTATTCCTCCTTCATCTCTAATTACTTTTTCAGCTATTTTATCTAATTCTAATGTAGTAATTCCTGGTTTTATTACTTCTTTCATTTTTTTATGAACTAATGCAGTAATTCTACAGGCTTCTTTCATTTGTTCAATTTCTCTTTTAGATTTAATGTCTACCATTTGCTCTTTATTCTCCTTTTATATCATTTAAAATGTCTGTTGCCACATCTATTCCTAATCTATTAATTCTTGTACTTACTTCTTCTGTTCTTACTACACCTTTTTCTTGATAATAATCTACAAGTGGTCTTGTTTGTTTATCATATATTTCTAATCTTTTATTTATTGCTTCTTCGCTACTATCATCTTTTCTTTGAACAAGATTTGCACCACATTTATCGCAAATTCCTTCTACTTTTGGTGGGTTCATTACTAAATTATATGTTGCTTTGCATTCTTGATTCGAGCATACTCTTCTTGTTAAAATTCTCTTAATTGTTTCATCTCTTGGTGTTGTTAGGTTTATTACCATATCTATTTTTTTATTTTTTTCTTTTAAAATATCATCTAATTTTTGGGCTTGTTCTATTGTTCTTGGAAAACCATCTAAAATAAATCCATCTAGTGTATCTTTTTCATTTAATCTATTTGCTACCATTGGTACTGTAATTTCATCTGGTACTAATTCTCCTTTTGCAATATAGGTATTAGCTTTTTCTCCAAGTTCTGTTTTTTCTTCTATATTTTTTCTAAATATATCCCCTGTTGAAATTTGTGGCCATCCTGTTTTTTCGCTAATAATTCCTGCAACAGTTCCTTTTCCTGTTCCTTGTGCTCCCATCATAATAATATTCATAACAATCTCTCCTATCTCTTTCATTAATTTTTCTTCATAATTTTACTATATGATTTATAAATTATCAATGCTTTTCACTAATTCTTTAAATAAATTTCCTTTTTCTTCAAAATTTTTAAAGTAACCATAACTTGCTGCTGTTGGTGATAATAGGCAAATTTTTTCCTTTGCTGTTACACGTTTTGCAACATCTACAGCTTCTTTTAAATCTTCAACAATATATGCTTTTTCTTTTTCTAAAAATTTTGCAATATCGTGACCAGTTTTAGGCATACATATAATATTATTTATACTACTATTATTTAAATATTGAATAAATTTTGAATAATCTATTCCTCTATCCATTCCACCTATTATTAATGTATCTACATTTTTTAGTACTTTTATAGCTTCAATTGTAGCCATTGGAACTGTTCCTATGCTATTATCATAGTAAAAAACTCCTCCATATTTTCCAATTGGTTCTAACCTATGGTTTAATGTTTTAAATTCTTTTATTGTTTGTATTGTTTTATTCAAATTTAGTTTTAATATTTCTGATACTGCTAAAACAAACATTATATTGTTTAAGTTGTAATCACCTATTAAATTTCGTGGCTCATTTCTGTTGTATATTACTTTATCATTAAAATAAACTATGTCGTTTTTAAGGTATATATTACTTTCATTTTTTCCTTTTAAGCTTACTTTATATGTTATTGAGGTTGAAGGTTTAACTATATTTTTTAACATTTCGTTATCTATATTATATATAAAATAGTCTGTTTCTTTTTGATATTTATATATGTTACATTTTGCTTTGGCATAGTTTTTATATGAGTTATAGTGGTCTAAATGTTCTTCAAATATGTTTAATAATATTGCAATATTGGGTGATTTTTCCATATATTCTAATTGATGTGACGACATTTCTAATATTAATATCATATCTTCTTGTATTTCATCTATGTAATCAAATACTGGTATTCCAATGTTGCCTAATAACATAGTTTTCATATTTTGCTCTTTTAATACATTGTATAAAAGCGTACTTGTAGTGCTTTTCCCTTTTGTTCCTGTAATTCCTATTGTGTATACATTAAAAAATTCTAAAAATAATTCTAGTTGTGATTTTATTTTATGAAAAAATTTTGTTGTATCAATTTTTGCAAATGATATTCCTGGTGATTTCATAATAATATCATATTGTTCTAAGTTTTCTAAATATTTTTCTTCACTAATTATTTCTACGTTTTTATCTTGCTTTAAATCTTTTTCATTATGAATTTCTTCTTTTTTATCTGCAATGTATATTAACTGTTCTTTTAAATATCTTCTTATTAATTTATATGTTGACTTTCCTTCTTTTCCAAAGCCTAATATAAGTATTTTTTTATTTTTAAAGTATTGTATTAAATTATTTATCACTTAAAAATACCTCTTTCCTTAACATAGCATTTTGTTCTTCGTTTAAATTATTGTTATCGTTATACCTTAATGTTATATCGTCATTTGTATTTACTAATTTATAGTTATTTTTGTAGTAGTTTAATAAATAAGGTAATTGGTTGTTTTTTGTTTCTATATTTTTGATTGTTTTACTTATTGCAAAATTTACTTCTTCATATGTTCCAACACAATCAAATGGTTTTGTTTCTCCATTTCCTGTTAATTCTAAGAATGTTTTTAATAAGTTTTTATTTTCAAACATATCTTCTCCAAAAATTGAAACTAATTTTTCTTCATATAAGTATGGGCTTAGAATTGTGTAAGCAAATAAGCATTTTGCACAATTGCAACACCATTTCCAATTTTCATTTTTACTTCCTATGTTGCAACTTTTAAATATATTATGATATTGTTCTTTTCTTGAAAATATTTTTGCTATTTGTAGTTCATTAAGTGGTCTTAAGAAACTAAAATATTTTACATCGGTTTTTAAATATTTTTTTGCATATTCTTGAAAGTCACATTCAAATTCAAAACTTTTAGAATACTGGTGGTTTACTTTTTCTCCTACTACATTAGATTCATTTGCACTGTTTTCGTTTGATAATGCTATATATTTTTTCCCTAATAAGTATGCTACCATATATGATGTAAATGCAAGCATTGCTGAAAATGGAGTGTGACCGTTTATATATCCTTTTTTATTTAATTCTATTATGTTTTTATCTATATTTCTATATATTTCTATTATATTACTATTACTAAAACCTGCTAATTTTGCACATTCTAGAGTTACTGGTTTTGGATTAATAATTAAAGCATAATCATTCTTTTTATCTATTTGTAATGTTTCTAAGGTTACACAAGAGTCCTTTCCTCCTCCTATAGGTACTATATAACCTGTTAATTCGTCTTTTATGTTTTCATCTAATTCATTTTTTGTTTTTTGACATTCTATGCTCATAAAGTTTTCTATTGTTGTTTTTATATTATTGGTATAGAATAATTCTCCTAACCCATAAAAATATAATTTTTTCCACCATTTTTTTTGTTCTTCGTTTAAGTATCCACATTTTATAATAACTTTAGGTGAACATGTGCTTTTCCAGTAGCTTATTAATTCTATAAGACCTATGTGAAAAATCATATTTTCTATGTATTTACTGTTTATATCTTTCATTTTAAAGTTTTTCTTTAGTATTTTTATGTTAGGCTTGAATTTTGTAAGTTCTGGTATTTCAAATTCAAATTCTAAATTTATTGCTTCTTTATCTTCTTTTATGGTATAGCTATTATAGTAAAATTCTTTATATCTTTTTCTATAGTTCTCAAACTCTAATGATTTATCCATTAATATAATTTTCCTTTCACAAATTTTCCATCTTTTAATAATATTCATAATATAAAGTTTTGTTACATTTTATAGTATACCACACTTTTTTACAAAAAAACCAAATTGTGTCAAAATTTATAAGAAATAATATTAAAAAGAACTATATTTCTATAGCTCTTTATAATAACATTTTTTTCATTTTAGTTAGTCTTAGGGCATTTAGTATAACTGTAATACTACTGCATACCATAGCAAAACTTGCTATCATTGGATTTATTGATATTCCTATTGGTTTTAATATTCCTATTCCTATTGGTATCATTAAACTATTGTAAAAAAATGCCCAAAATAAATTTTGTTTTATATTTTTTACAGTTTTTTTACTAATTACTATTAAGTTAACTAAACTAATAAGGTTATTACTTGTTAATATTACGTTTGATGCATCCATTGCTATATCGGTTCCTGTGTTAATGCTTACTCCTACAGTTGCATTTGCAAGGGCTGGGCTATCGTTAATTCCGTCTCCACACATCATTACTAATTTATTTTTTTCTTTTAATTCTTTTACTGTATTAGCTTTTTGAATAGGCAATACATTAGGTATTATTGTTTTTATTCCAATTTCTTTTGCTATTTTTTCTGCTGTTTGTTTGTTATCTCCTGTTAGCATAATGGTCTGTATCTTCATTTTATCTAACTGTTCTATAACTTGTTTTGCATTTTTCCTTACAACATCATTTACAGAAATTATTGCAATTATTTTATTTTCTTTTGCTACATATATAATACTGTTTCCTTTTTCAGCTAGTTCTTTTTCCTTTTCTTCGTACTTGTTTTGTATATTATATTTTTTTAATATTTTTGCATTTCCAATAATAATTTGTTGTTTATTTATTTTTCCAATAATTCCGTATCCAGCTATGTTTTCTGTATTTTCTACTTCTAATACTTGTAATTTATTTTCTTCTAAATAGTCTGTAAAGGCTTTTCCTATTGGATGTGTTCCTTTACTTTCAATGCTTCCTACTAACTGCAGTATTTCATTATCCGACATTTCACTATAGTTAATTATTTGTGATATTTTTAATTTTCCATATGTTAATGTTCCAGTTTTATCAAAAATTACTGTATCTACTTTTCCAGCATTTTCTAGTATTTCACTTTTTTTTACTAAAATTCCATTACTAGCACATAGCCCTTCACTTACAATAATTGCAAGTGGCGTTGCTAATCCTAAACTACAAGGACACGCTATTACTAATACTGTTACAAATGTAGAAATTGCATCAGCAAAATTTTTTCCTATAATTAAATATGCAAAAAAAGTAATGATTGCAATGATTATAACTATTTGTACAAAGTAACCCGATACTATATCTGCTACTTTTGCTATTGGTGCTTTGGTATTAGTTGCTTCTACAACTAATTTTACAATTTCTGATATAGTAGATTCTTTTCCTATTTTTTCAGCTTTATATTCTAAATATCCATCATAGTTCATACTTCCTGCTATTACTGTATTTCCTGTTTTCTTTGATACTGGCTTGCTCTCGCCTGTTATAAATGACTCATCTAAATGGGCATTTCCCGAAATTATTATTCCGTCTACTGCAATTTTTTCTCCTGGTTTTGATATAACAATATCTCCTTTTTTTATTTCGTCTAGTGTTACTTCTTTTTCTTGCCCATTTAATTTTATTGTAGCTCTATCTGGTGTTATTTTTACTAATTTACCTATTGCTTCTTTTGTTTTATCTTTACTAATTCCGTCTATATATCTTCCTAATTTTACAAAGTATATAACTATTGCTGTAGATTCGAAGTATAAATTCATTGAATATTCAAGATTACCTTTTATTGTCATATACATTCCGTATAGGCTATATAAAAAACTACTAATTACTCCTATGCTTACTAATGTATCCATATTTGGTGTTTTATGAATTAAGTTTTTATAACCGTTTTTTAATATATCAAATCCATATACTATAAATGGTATTGTTAATATTAATAAACAAATCATATAACCTATAATGTTGGTATGTGGATGTATAATTTTAAGTGTAGGTAAATTTATCATATGCCCCATTGAAATATACATTAGTATAACTGCAAGTATTGAAAAAATTATGAATTCTATTTTTTGCTTTTTTGTTTTACTTTCGAATTTTATTTCTTTAAATTCTCCTAAGCTTTTAAATCCCGCTTCTTTTACAAAGTTTTCTATTTTGTCTATATTTAAAATTTTTTCATCATATTCTACTGTAGCATTTGCCATTACTAAATTGACACTTGCATTTTCTATTCCTTTTTGCTTATTTAAATATTTTTCTAATCCATTAGAACACGCCGAACATGTCATTCCATCTATTGATAAAATTATCTTTTTCATAATTAATCTTCCTTTATAACTTCAAATCCTATATCTTCAATTTTTTCTTCCATAATGCTTTTTTCAACTTCTTCTTTTGAAGTAATAACTACATTACCTTTATTATGGTCTGCCATTACTTCTTCTATTCCTTCTATATTTTTTAATGCATTTTGTACTCTTTTTTCGCATCCTTCACATACCATTCCTTTTACTTTAATAACTGTTTCTTTCATTATTTTTTCCTCCTATTTTTCTAATAATTTTTGAAATTTATTACTAAACTCTATCGAATATTTTTTTAAATTGATAGGTTTTAATTCTTTATTTGTAAAACAATGTTTTGTTTCTCCTGTTAAAAATAATTTTCCTTTTTTTTGTCTGTCATTTCATATCCAATTGTCATTCTTACTCCATTGTATTCTTTTGCAAATGTTTTTATTAATATTGTATCTCCAAATGTTGAGTGATATTTATAATTACAACTTACACCTAATACTGGTATTGTTATATTATTTTTTTCTAAAACCTCAAATGGCATTTCTATATTTTCTAACCAATTACATCTTGCTTCTTCCATATATCTTATGTAGTTAGAATGATGTACTACCCCCATTCTATCGGTTTCATAATAGTTAACTTTTCTTTCAAATATGAATTCCATAGTTTTTTCCTTTCTAGTATTAATTTGATTTTTTAAATTCACTATTTTACTTTGTATATTATGTTTTTCTAAGCCAAAATTTGTTTAGCTAATTTTTCCATTTCTTGCTTAGATTTTTCATTCATTCTAGACATTATTGTGACCATTGGTTCACAAATGGTTATTCCTTTCATTTGGTCTAAAATGTCTTTCATACATCTTCCTGCACTTGGTGCCCACGTACCGTTTTCTATAATTCCTACTTTTCTATTTTTGAAATTTTTTGATTTCAAATGTTGTAAAAATTGTTCCATTGGTGGAAATACGCCTGCATTATAACTTGATGCTGCAATTATAAGTTTATCGTATCTAAAAGCATCTTCAATAGCTTCTGCCATATCATCTCTTGTTAGGTCTTGTATGCTTACTTTTTTTGCACCATATTGTTGTAATAATTTTTCCATTTCATATGCTGCCTCTTTTGTATTTCCGTGAATTGATGCATATGCTATAAACACGCCGTCATCTTCTGGCTTATAGCTACTCCATATATCATATTTGTTTATGTAATATTCTAAATTTTCTTTAATAATTGGCCCGTGTAATGGACAAATCATTTTTATGTCTAATGTACTTGCTTTTTTTAGTAGGGCTTGTACTTGGTCACCATATTTTCCAACTATATTAAAATAATATCTACGAGCTTCACAAGCCCAATCTTCATCTGTATCTAGTGTTCCAAATTTTCCAAAACCGTCTGCTGTGAATAGTATTTTTTGTGTTTGTTCATATGTTACCATTACTTCTGGCCAATGTACCATTGGAGCCATAAAAAATTGCAATGTATGTTCTCCTAAATTAAGTGTATCCCCTTCATTTACAACAATTTGTCTTTCTTCTAAATTATCTATGTTAAAAAACTGTTTCATATACATAAATGTCTTGTTATTTCCTACAATTTTCATTTCTGGATATTTATTTGCTAATTTTTCTATGTTATATGCGTGGTCTGGTTCCATATGTGAAACTACTAAGTAATGAACACTTTCTCCTTGCAACTCGTTTTCCAAATTCGAAAACCACTCTTGCGTTGCTCGTTTATCTACTGTGTCCATTACTACATTTTTATCATCTTTTATTAAATATGAATTATAAGAAATTCCATTTGGTACAATATATTGACTTTCAAATAAATCTATAGTTTTATCGTCTACTCCAATATATTTTATTTTATCTGTAATTTTAACATCTTTCATAACATTTCCTCTCTTTCTTTTTTTATACGATGTATATTATATCACTATTTTTAAAAAATTTCTCCATTTTTTCTCTTAAAAATATTTCTCCCTCTTTTTTTATAAAATCTTTATACATATATTTTCCTTTTCCTCTGCCTGTCATTAGTTCCTTATTATATAAGTTAATTGCATTAGGAAAGGCTTCTTGGTTAATTGCCATATGCACATAGCTGTATGTCATAAATATGATTTCAAAAAAGACGTTTTTTTTCACTTCTTTGCTTAAATTATTATATAGGTATTCTATTAATTCAGAATATAAAGTTTTCCAATTATCTACAAAAATTACTGGTGCAATTAAAATTCCTAATTCATACCCCGCTTCTTGTAGCTTGTTTATTGCTTCTACCCTTTGTTTTAACCTAGATGTTCCAAATTCCACTTTGTTAATAATTTCTTCTGGATTTACACTCATTCTAATTACTATTTTTCCATTATGATTAAGTGGTAATAAATCGTCTATCATATCAAATTTTGTTGGAAACGTTAATTTTCCTTTATCTGTTTTTGCAAAATTTTCTATTGTCCATACTAAATTTTTTGTTATTGTATTTTCTAAAACTAAATCGCTATTACTTCCAATTTCAAATATAAGATTTTTTTCTGCTTTATTTGCTGTTTTTATAATTTTATCTAGCATCTCTTCTCTGTTTACAAATAGCCTTAAATATGCACATTTATTGTAGTTACAAACTAAATAGCAATACATACACATTGCTGTACACCCAGATGAAGTATACGGTACTAGAAAGTCTGATGTTTTATGGTTTTCCACAAATTTGTGTGTTTTTCTAGTTCCAATTATTAAATTTCTTTTCATTTGTGGAAAATCTGAATTTTGTTTTTTTCTCATTTCCTCAATATTATTATGATTTTCTATAACAAATTTAGGAATATCTTTATATTTTTCTAATAATTCCTTTCCTAGTTTATAATTTTCAATGTTTTCTTCAAAATAAATTGCATCTGGCTTAAACATTTTTTTCACCCTTAAATATGGTGTTCATTTTTTTAAAAAATATTCGATTTATTCTATATATGCTTTTGATTTTAAGCTTTCTTCTATTTCATTTACTTTTCGCAATAAAGAATAAAATAATGGTTTCATAATATAGTTTATATGTTTTATTTGATTTAAAAAGCTCATTTCCATTCCACGTGCTATTAAAGTGTATTTTATATTTGTTATTTCTTCTATAATAATTGGTATAAATGTAATTGATATACTTATTATAAGTGTTACGTTTTTTGTATTTATTCCGAAGTATTTTAGTGGATATAATAAGTTTTGTATTGCCTGTGCTATTTGCATTGCAGTTGTAGTTTTTCCAAAAATATATGTAATATTACATATTAGTATTAGTCTTATAGTAATTTGTATGCTAGATTTCCATCCCATTGTTAATAAATTAAATACTGCTGTAAATATAATAAATGGTAATAGGTTTATTATATTTTTTATTGCTTTTTTAAATGAAATATTGGTTATTTTTATTAATAGCATTTGAAATATAAATATGCCTAAAAATACATATAAGTTTTTTACCCAAAATAATAAAATTACATATATTAAAAATATTATAAATTTAAATGTTATTTTCATTTTTTTAGTTCCTTAACTATTTCTTGCGTAAGTTCCTGCATTGTCCATTCTTTTAATTGAATAGGTATATTTTGTTTTTTTAATTCTTGTACACAAGAAATTATTTCTGGTATTTTTACTCCATTTTGTTCTATTTCTTCAATGTGATTTAAAACATCTTCTTTATTGAATGTTTGTTGTATTTTTCCGTCTTTCATTAGCCAAATTTGGTCTGATAATAAAATTTCATCTATTATGTTTGTAATATATATAATTGTATATCCTTCTTTTTTTAGATTTTTTATTATTTTGTATATTTCGTCTTTACCGCTTTGGGTCTAGCATTGCTGTTGGCTCGTCTAATACAATATATTTTGTTTGCATTGCAAGTACTGTTGCTATAGTTAGTCGTTGTTTTTGACCTAGTGATAAAGTGTAACTTTCTTGTTTTTCTTTTCCTTGTAAACCTACTTTTTCTAAAACTTCTTTTATTATTTCGTCTTGGTTTTCTATTTTTAAATTATCTAGTGGAAAGCGTATTTCGTCTTCTACAGAATTGAATATTATTTGGTTTTCTGGATTTTGAAATACTATTCCTATTTGTTTTCGTATTGGTAGAAAGTTTTCTTTTTTCTTGGTATTTTTTTCATCTATTAATATTTCACCATTTGTTGGTTTTATAATACCTGCTATAAGTTTTGCAAGAGTTGATTTTCCGTGAGCCATTTTTTCCTATAATACAAATAAATTGACCTTGATTAATTTTTTCGTTTATATTTTGTATTATTTTGTTTTTCTTGTCGTAAGAATAACTTACGTTTTTTAATTCTATCATTTTTTTCTCCTTGTTTTGTTACAAGATAATATTTTACTGTAATTTTATGTTTAATGTTTCAATTACTTCTTGGTATGTATAGAAACTGCCTATTATAAATATTTTAGCATTTTTTTCTTTTTTACAGTTTTTTATTGCGTTTTCTAAGGTATCCATATATATTTTTTCTTTTCTGTATTTTAGTGCTTCTTTGTATAATTCTTCTTTTTTTACATAGCATTTTACTTCATCTTGTACTTTTGTTCCACTTGTAAATATAAAGCTTGCATCTTTATCTTGTATTAGTTCTTTTATAATTGTTTTATAGTCTTTTGTTTTTAGTATTGAAATAATATATATTTTTTTATCTTTTTCGTAATGTTCTTTTATTGTTTCTTTTAGGTTCTTTATTGCTTCTTCGTTATGACCTCCGTCGAATATAATAGTTGGATTGCTATAAATTTCTTCAAATCTTGCTTTGTGTACTATTGTTTTTAGGGCGTCTTTTACATTTTCGTCTTTAATTATAAAATTTTTTTTCTTTAGTACTTCTACTGCTTCTAAAACTGTAATTGCATTTTTTATTTGTTTTTTTCCTTTTAGGTTTATTTGTATTTTTTTATTATTTTTATAATCGAATTGTTGAAATTGTTCGTTAGAAGATATATTTTTACAGTTTTTTAAGTTGATTAAGTGTAGTGTATTGTTTTTATTTTTGCAAGTTTTTTTAATTATTTCATTAATATTTTCCTCTTGTTCTACAAATATAGTTTCAGAATTTTCTTTTATAATTCCTGCTTTTTGAATTGCTATTTCTTCTAAGGTATTTCCTAGTATGTCCATATGGTCGTAAGAAATAGATGTTATTATTGATAATTCTGGTGTTACTATATTTGTGCAATCATATAGACCACCTAAGCCTGTTTCTAGTATTACTATGTTACATTTTTTTCTTGCAAAATACAATAACGCTATGGTTGTTTCTAGTTCGAATAATGTAACTTTTTGGCTATGTGTAGAGTTATATTTTTTTACAAGTGGGTCTACATCGTTTATTAATTTTTCTAATTCTTGGTTTGATATATTTTTGTGATTTATTCTAATTCGTTCATTATATTCAATTATATGTGGAGACATATATTCACCTACTGTGTAGCCTGCTTCTTCTAAAATAGTAGATAACATTTCTACAACACTACCTTTTCCATTGGTTCCTGCTATATGTACAATTTTTAGCTCTTTTTCTGGGTGTTCTAATTCTTCCATAAAAAATTGCATTGCTTTTAGTGTTGGTTCTTTTGTTCCTTTAAAGAAACTAGATAAATATTGGTTAATGTTCATCGCTTACCTCGTCATATAAGTATTTGTTTACTATTGGTCTTGTTAATTTTTCTAAAGCATATATTGTTATAACTCGTATTGGTAGCATAATTACTTGTGCTAATACTCTTGTAGATACTACTACTAGGTATGCTTTACCATACATTATTTTTAACCATATAGAAACAATAAATATTTCTATAATTCCTAGTACTAGTATGTTACTAATTATAAGTTTTAATATAAATTTTGAGTTTGTAATTTCTTGGTGTGGTTTTTGGTATAAAAATATTCCATAAATTAATCCACTTAGAATTGCTGTTAGTGTAAAGCCTGGAAAGTATGTTCCAAATGGAAATAATATTGCCCCTATGAAGTCTCCTAATCCTGCAATAATTGCACTATATTTAGGGCCTAACCAAATGCTAGCCATCATTATTGGTACAAATGAAAAACTTATTACTAAAAGAGGGGTTTTTATGGATATGAATCTGTTTAGCACTATTAGTAGTGCTAGTAGTATTCCTGATAATATTATTTTTTTTAGTTTTGACATAATAAAAGTATCCTCCTTATAAATCGTTTTTCCGCAATTTAAAGAAGAATACGTTTTTTACGTTTCCTTTTTCTATAAATAGCGGAATGCGAAAACAAATACGCAAAAGGTTTTCTTTTTTGCCCTAGTAACAACTTCCCGTCTACTAGGTCTTAACGATTTGTTTTCTACTCTATTTTTTTACTATGTCTATAATACAACTTTTTACAAATTTCGTCAAGTAGAGTTTTTGTCAAAATAAGGGCATAGTATCGGACTTTCACCATTTTGCTACTAGAACGATACTACTGTTTATGTGTTTATAACTTAAGAACGGTTTTCTATAATTATAGTATTTGCTTAAGTCACAGGAATTAAATCTCTTTGATACAAATTCACTCGGTGTTCTCCGTAAAGATACACCCTTCTGGAATGAATTACTTTCTAATTCTTGTGTATCGAAGTGGACTCAAGGGACTAGCACAGCGCGGAACCCGTTATTGTAGTTCGGTTTGCCGGTATTGTTATTGAAGGCGAACACTCCTGCATTAGCTCCATTATTCCAATTGCCTCCGGCGGTAGAAGAACGGATTCGTTTCAGTAGGGAAATTCGAGTAGCTACGATTTAATCCCTTTCAAGGTCCTTCTATATTTTCCTTTTTGGTACCAAACTAGAATAAGACCCTGAATAATATTAATTTTAGTTTATGTAATCGTTATACAATAAAAACTATAAATATTTTGGCGGGTTTCCCCGCCCGATACTAATGAAAAGTTTATATTTTTTGCCCCCTTACGGGGGCATTTTCACGTGTGAGAAAATTTTATTCCCGTATTTTTATTTCTTTGTCCGTTCACACAACTGCCGAATAAAGGGAAAAAGGTTGAGAGGTCACTTTCAAAGTGGACTCAAGGGACTAGCACAGCGCGGAACCCGCTACCGTAGTACGGCACGCCGGTAGCGACAACGAAGGCGAACACTCCTGCATCA
>CANRAM010000007.1 GCA_947628605.1 uncultured Clostridia bacterium
TTATGTTCTTTTGCCACTGTTACTGTTTCTGTATGGTATTCTGGTACATCTAATATGTTGTAGTTTAGTATGTTTATTAGTATTACGGGTTTTATTTTTTTGTATTTGTCTCCTCTTTTTAGTTGCTCTAATAGTAACATACTTCCATATAATGTTGTTCGTTCTTTTATATCGCGGTTATCTCTTAATTGTAGTTCTATATTTACTATTTTTCCACCGTCTATTGTTGCTTTTATATCTAGCCTCCCTGTTTTTCCTTCTTTCATTATTGGTAATACTCCTACTTCTTGTTGTACCTCTGCTTTTGTTATGTTTGTGTTTAATACTGCTTTTAAAAAGCTTATTAAATATTTTTCATTCTCTTTTTTGCCAAAAAACATTTTGAATATTATATCGTTTTTTAGTGTCATTTTTCTTTCTTTTACGTTCATTTTTGTTTCCTCCTTTATTGTATCATTTTTTGTTTTTTTATACAACATAAATGACAAACTTTTTTATTTTTTTTGGATTTTGTGCCTGTCTTTTTTTATAGTTATAACAATTAAAATTGATGTTCTACTTTTAGACTGGCTTTTTAGATTTTAATTTTTTATGAATTTTTGATAAAATTAAGTTAGTATAAATTCATTCATAGATTTTTCTTGAATTAATTCAAAAGGTTTTTACGTTTCACCTCCTACTCTTGCTCTTTTTTCTTTTCTGAAATTTTATTTTTTGGATTTTCTTTGATTATAAATATTATGATTTAAATATTTATTGATTCGTTGAAATCTAATTAATAAGCATTTAACTTTTCGAACTATTCATTTTTCATATTATACTTTAGATTTTCGGATTTGTAAACTATTTATTGCTAATTTTAGCAATTAGAAATATTTTTTATAAAATCCCCCACTATATAAGCATAGTCTATATAGTAGGGGTATTTTTATCATTTTTCCGTAAGAGCTAACTGAAATGGTAACTGATAAATTTCTTTAACAAGAAACGTATTTATTTTCTAGTGCTTACATACTAATAAGAAACATTACTTCAAAGAACCTAAATAGATTTCATTGAAGATAGATGTACGGAAACAAACTATTGGTCTATAATAAACAGTCCAATTCATATAAACTGGGTTTATTGCGCCTTCATCCCTACAAGATAACATACAATATTGATTATGACCACTCGGCGAAGCTAAGTACCATGCTGTATCGTCAATCGGTCGGTAAATACCGTTACGTTCTTTCGAAAGACAGTCCGCAGTATATAACCCTAAAGCTCTATCCAGGTATCCATGCTCACCGAAGCTTAAATTATCTGTAACTTTTGTGCCACTACTCAAAGTATTATACGACATCCCAAACAACTCTACAGAAGGTCCACCGATTGCGAACAAAGTCCCTCTTATATCATTCAATCCGTCTTTTCTATATTTATCCCACTTCGTTGTATCTGTCAAAAACGCCAAGCCTCTTTTATTTTGGGGTATATAATTCACGAAAAAATAATTATTCTCTTCCGCAATAGAATTTAATTTTTTTCCTATTTCACTTACCATATCTCCGATTTACATATTCCCCAATACTTGATTCAAGACTCCCCGGAACTAATTCATCCGATATAATATATGTATAATCATCGTCTTGATAGAACAATCTCCATTTACTTATGCCCCCTGCTGAATAGCCTACCACTTCTTTACCATAATTTTCTGTATGTATTGCACTTCCTATCATTAGCTTTTCTGGCTTAAATGCACTTTCTACTGTTACATTACAACTTCCACTTTTTCCTGCATATTCTGATGTTTTTGCTGTTATTACAAATATGAACCCTTCTTTTGTTAATATTTTTGCTTGGGTTACTTCACTTCCATCGCTTGGTATTATATCTGTTATCGCTTGCTCTGCTACTATTCCATTTTCTACTATCTTTGCCTTTAGTTTCTCTAAAGTTACTTCTCCCATATTTTCTAGTACTACTTCTCCTCTTGCTAACTCTATATCTTCTAAGTATTTCGCTATTTTTTGTTGTTTTACTGCTTCGGTTGCTTTATTAAATATTCCGCCATCTCTTAATGTTAAATTAATCGTTACTCCGTGCTAATATTAATAATACTATTATTGTAATTACTAGAGAAATTAGTGTTATTCCGCATTGTTTTAAATCATTATTGTCTTTAATTTCTAATATTATCATTTTCCGTTTATCCTCCTCATCTTTTGTTTTTACCGATTTTCTAATATTAAAAATTTTATATTTGGCAAAAACTTATTACAATAACTTACTTTACTTTCTCTAGTAATATATTTTCATAATTAGTTAACTTTTTATTAGAATATTGGTAAGGATGAAAGAGAAGGCATACTTTAAAACCTCAAGCTTATCCTATATAATAGGAATATAGCTTGAGGCTTTATTTCTATAAGTCGTATACAATTAATTTTATTTATTGCTTATCATCTTTGTCTAATACTTTTTTCTTTATTAGATATATTCCTGTTGCTAGTATTGTTGTTACTGTTATTGTTAGTACGTAATAGAAATGTTTACTTCCAAATGGTGGAATTACTGTAATAACACCATCTCCCGTATTGCCAGGATTGTTTGGTTCTATTGGATGACTTGGGTTTCCTCCTGGGTTGCTTGGTTCTATTGGTTTATTTGGATCTTGATATGTACCTGGATAACCACCTGGATTGTTTGGTTCTATTTTATTTGGGTCATTTGGGTCTGTTGGCGTTCCTCCTGGATTGTTTGGATTTATTGGTCTGCCTGTGTCATCATCATTGTCACTGTCATCATTATCACTATCATCATTATCTCTGTCATCATCATATGAAGGAGGTGGTGGAGGTGGTGTTGGGTCTTCATCATCAATATCGCTAGATAACTCTATTGAAGTATATTGACTTGCTCCTGCTGCATCGTGTTCTACTGGGTTAAAGTCTATATCTTGATTTCCTGGTACTGCACCTCTATCGTATCTTCCTATATCATTATCGTACTCAACTATCTCTATTAGGTTTGTATACCTTAAGTCATCAGTGTTACTTTCTGGTGACATAACTTTCTTTAGCTTTAACGTTGCTGTTTTCGACTCTCCTGGTTTTAATGAAGTCTTAAGTGGATTATCAGCTTTTGCTTTTAATATTACCTGTTGTGATGAAAGATCTATCCATTTTACACCAGATGATTTTTTGCTATTATTTATTAAACTACTATTTTCATCATTTTGTATTTCATCTACTGTAGGTACTATTTCCCAATATTTACTATTGTCTAAGTCATCTTTATCAAATGTAAAATTGTTTGAAACATAGTCTAATATATTAATTGCTTGAGTATTTCCAGTATTTTCACTTGTGTTTTCTATAATAAATTCATATGTTACTTCTATTGTAGCATTACTTATAAGTTCTTCATCTAAGGTTATAGGTATTGTTTCATTATAATTACTATTCCAATCCCATTTATCAGTTCCTTTTTTATTTAGTGTTCCATAATAATTACGATAATTACTAAGGTTACCTTTTAGTGTACCAAATGGATTTCCTTGCATCCACTGCAAGTTGTGTAAGTTTGTTTCTCCTCTATTCGTATCAAATAATACTGTAGAATTATCCGCTGATATTACTTTTACGTTAGAAACTCTTTGGTCTATAACTAGCTCTTCACGAGGTCTTTCTACTACACCGAAATCTATATTCTCAATTTTGTATTTATACTCTGTAGGTTCTTGGTTAGAATCATTTTTAAACTTCGTTCCCATCGAATTAGTTTGCTTATATTCTATTTCACATACCATCTTAGGTGTATATGCAAATCTAAATGTTTCCTTTTCTAGTTCTTCTTTTAAATTTATCCACTTATAAACATCAATATGCTCTGGCTGTATCTTATCATAAACACCAAATACTTCTGCTTTATGATTGTTGATGCTAACTCCATATTTTTCTTTAATATATTTTTGTATATCTTTAGTTCTATCTTCATATTCTTTTGCATCAGACCATCCTTTATTGGCTTCATCATACCAATAACCCTCATTAAGTTGCATAATCTTCGTTGTGTTATATGAGTTTTCATATGCTGTGTTTAGTAAAAACTCTTTCAGTACATTATCCGTTGAAACGCTCTCTTTGTAATCACAGTTATTACCATCTCTAAACTTAACTGATTCATAATCTTGTCCATTGTATGAAGTTTTATTCCATCCTGTGCCTTCTACTGTATTACCCTTGTATGTATTTCCATCACTAAAGTAGTAGTATCCACTAACTAAGGCTGTTCGATCATCTCCACCGAATGTATATCTTAAAATATAATCTCCTGGAACATAAGCTGCAAATCCAAAATGTCCATCTGCATTAGTATAGCTTGTACCTCTTACAAACATAGTACCCTCTCTTATTTCAATTAGCTCTACTTTAGCTCCTGCAATACCCTTATCACCTGTAATATTTTTATTATCCCCTTTTCTGTCCTCTCCTGTTTTAATTGTTATTTTATTACCATCATTAGTAGTGTCTTCAAATACTAAACCTTCTAATGTCCTTGAAGTTAAGTTTGTTATTTTTAGTTCAGATGAACAAGTGTCATCTTCGTACATTTTATTATAAATATTTTCTTTTGTATTCTTGTTTAGCGTTACATCTGAAAATTTATTTACATTTCTTAAATCAAAATTTCCTGCACATGCATCTTTATCTATAAGTCCTGAAACTACATTATTTTTTTCTGCATCTTCTATGCTAGCATATGTTTTATATCCATTTATTTCTGCAAAATTTTCTATTACTAATTCACCTGCTACTGGATTACCTTCAGTATCTTCTGTATATAAGTATTCTTTTAATATATTTCCTGCATCTTTTTCTGTAGTCTCTAACTTAAATGTTAATTCCAGTACTCTATCCTGTTTTCCAACTAAAAGTTGTTTTGATGGTTTTAAATATAAGGTTTTATATTTGTCATCATTTTTAAACTCAGATGTTTTTGTTGGATATGCTATTCCACCCATCGTATCTTCTCTTCCATAATATAAAGATTCAATTAAATTTTTATCTTGCTCTGGATGTACAGCAACATCTCTTTTTACTCCTATAGTAGGACTATTTCCCACTTTATTTCCTTTATCATCAACTTGATATATTGTTGCATCTATAAATGTTAAATTTTTGTCGTAGTAATCTACAATTTCAGTTATTTCTGCAATATTACCTTTTGTACTATCTGCTGTATTTTCAGTTTCTTTAGCAAATTTATACGATTGGTTACTTATATCTATTTTATATTTTAATGTTACTGTTAAGCGCCTATTTGTTTCTTCTCCAGTTTTTTCTGTAGTTGTTTCATCTAATTCATAACCACTTGGATTTACAAACCCTTCATCTTGACCTTTGGTGTAGTCTTTCATATAGTTTGTACCTTCTCCATTAAAGTAATCCTCTTGACGAATATGAAATTCGTTGTAATCTTCTGCTACTGTCCTTGTTAGTGGATAATTGTCAAAATTCTTTAGAGCAAAAAATTCTTCTCTAGCCTCTTTCTTTAAATCTTCCCAATTTTCTCTCGTTAACGAATATTTCCAATTTAACCCTATCGTCCAATCTTTATCACTCATTCCTTCATAAAATTTTCGTCTATTTTCACCATAACTATAGGTTTCTGATTTTCCATTTATATCTACAGAAATTTCATCTAAAGTTTCCGTTAATGCAAGATCAACATTCGGACGTTTTTTTATTCCACAGTTTACGTGATCTTGAGCATCATAAATTGGTCTAAATATTCTTTGTATACCCCAACTTTCTTCTCCAAATTTTCTCATTTGTCCAAGATTTGTTGTAAATCTTTCGTAAACAGGATATGATAATGTTGGTGTATTCGCTCCATATTTATCATCATATGAATCTTTAACTGATACTTTATTTCTTCTAGTATAACTATATATACGACAATCCGCTGCAAATTGTACTTTTCTCATATTTTCTTCAGTCATACCTCCTGGCAAACTGCTAGCTACTCTAATACATGCTTCATTTAATAAGTTAGTTCTATTTTGCCATCCAGTATCATTATGTACTTCAACTAATTTTTTAGAAATTTCTTGAAATATTTCTACTATCTCTTCTTGTCGATAAACTTTATTATATTCACCTATATTAAAGAAATTCATATGAGAGGATGGAATTTTATAATTTCCTGAATATGATGCGATTTCTGCAAATCTATTGTTAAAGGTCGTCCTTTGCTGTTGACTGTCTGTTCCATTTTCTTCTTCCCAAGCATTATTTGCTATATTCCAATTATCAGAATTATAATGTAAATTTTGACTAGGCTTTGCTGTTGTATTTTCATAAATTTGTCCATTATATGCAAATCTTATGTAATATTTTTTTAGGCAATCAAGCTCTGTAAAATAATATTCACCACTCCAATTACACAATTTTATATCTTTAAGTTTGCCATCTGGATCACTGTCTGAATATTCATATAGCCAAATATCTGTTATTCCAAGACCGTCTATATTCTTGTCGCCTCTAACAACAGGATCCATTAATCCATTATTTTGAACATTTCCATAATCATAGTTATCCGAACCTTCCGGATATTTCTGATTAGTATTATGACCATCAACAAATATTTTTCCTTTAATATGCATTGTTATATCTACAGGTTCACTATATTCATTTAATAAAGTAGTGGTTTTCCAGTTTATCTCACTATTTATACCTTGAGAAGAAGTAACTCCCTTTTCCCAAGAAGATGTTGTTTCATATTTATTGTTTGGATGCCTATCGTCTTCATCTGCAATTGTACAAGTACTTGAATTTTTACAGTACGCAACCATACCTTGTGAATCTCCTCCAGTGAAGAATTCTTGCCACCAATCTCTAGTTTTATAATAATTTTCCGATTCTCCAATTTGGCAACATTCCCACCATCCATGAGTTCTTTCTGCTGGTGGCACATCTTCATCTTCTTCATAATGTACCCATTTGTGACCTTCTCTATACCCATTATATAATGATGCATCTACACTGCAACTTTCCAAATAAGTAATATATATTTTTACTCTTATGGATTTCACTCCATCAACATTAGGTGAAAAGTTGATGAAAAATCTATCTCCACTTTTTGGTAAATTAACAGTTTTTGTTGCGTGTGTTTCAAACATATGTCCATTAGTATTATATTCTGGAACTTTATTCATTATTAATTGACCATTATTGATAATCCAAAAGTCACCATATTTTTGTGTATAGTCATTGGTTAATTTACCAATGTATTGTTTTCCTTCTGTATCAGCATATTCCAAAATTTCTACTCTTTTTATAAAACTATAAACAGTAGTTTGGTTACCAATACCATCGTGGTCTTCTTCTTTTGTGATTCCGGAATAAGTCGAACCATCTTTTTTACGCAATCTCGAAAGGCAATCCGCAAGTCTATTCAAGGTTAATTTTGCATTATCATATTCTGTTTTATTCATAGAATTTCTTTGTAATGTTTTAAATAAGTTTTGTGCATCAGTTCTTGCATCATTAAATAAACTCCATACTTTCTTTTGTGCATCAGTTTCGCATAAACAATCACTTTGTTTAATATCTTTTACCTTTTCTATACCATTTTTTAATTTATCATATACAACCGTGTAATCTTTTTTCTCAGCTATATTAGTTGCAAAATTTCCTTCTGGATATACTGCCGAAAAACCTCCTATTGTATAATTTTTTGCTTGAAAGTAATCATTCGTAACCAAATCTTTTCTAATAGTTTTACCCGGTTTTGTATCTACTAAAACTTCTGGCTCCTCATATATAGGTGAACTTTTATCTGTACTATTCTGCACGTCTATTTCAAAGTTATCATCGTGTCCAGCAGTATGAATCATATCATAGAAATCTCTGAAATATTTAGCTTCCCAATATAAACTTTTTACATCACTATCTTTTCCGTCCATTTCCTACAGAACTTCCTGCCACTGCTTTTGAAACTTCATCGGTATACATTAGATTTCTAAATGATCCATAGGCTCCTATATAACCAATATCTTGGTGTGTTTTTAAGTTAAGGGACTGCTGGCTATACACCATACAATATCTAGTTCCATCCCATTTATAATTAGATTTATAGAAAGTTCCATTGTAATAATATCCAGAATTATAATCAGATGCATCGTGCCCCTCATACCAATAATATGGTTGTTCTGCATCCCTCTTTGATAGTGTGGCATTATATGATGCATTTGGTTGTCTACATATCATTATATAGTCCAATCCATTATCATTTTGTATGTGTGGAACTACTTTTCCACTTTTCTTTGCGTTTGATACATCATCTGAATATATAGTAAAGTCTCCAAGAACATTACTAGATATTAATAAACAACACACAAACACTATAATACTCATTATTATTATCTTATTCTTCATTTTTTCGAAAGTTTGCCTCCTTTCTTTCGTTATCCTCATTTATTTTCATTTGTTAAAACTTTTTTCTTGATGAAGTAAATTCCTACTCCAAAAATTCCTATACTTAATGATATTAATAAAATATAAATATATATTTGACCTGTTTTTATTCCTATTAGCACATCTGCCGAGCTAAAATCATCTTCTGCTTGTGCCTCATTTCCTGGTGTAGAATCTACATCTGAAAATCCTGAAGTTGTAGTTGCTTCGTATATTTCTGCTGTATTGTGAATTGGACCTGTAGTAGACCCTGTCATTGTTTTTGTTAAAACAAGTGTTAATTCTTTTGTTTCTCCTGGCATTATTACCATACTAGATAAACTTGTGTTATATAAATTTCCGTCATTTGATTGATACCAGTCTTTATTTAGGTTAGATGCAAATTTCATATCAGTTGGTAAGTAATCTACTATTTTCTTTGCATATCCTCCTAATTCACCTTCGTTTGTTATTTTTAGTTTGTATTCTATAATTACATTTGCACCATTTATTGTTTTATCTGGTATATCTAATTTTGCAAATTTTTTATTGCTTGGTGTGCTTTCTTTTGTACCATTCTTATCTACTAATGTTATTTTTGTTACTTCTTTTTCCAATTTTAAGTCGAACTTTGCATTTTCTATTAATCCTATGTTTATATTATTTTTGTTTCCATTTTCTATTTTTAATGTATCTGTTGCTCCAACTTGTTTTAATTCACCATCAACTTCCATTTTTACGTTATTTACATCAGAATTTATGCTTTCGGCTATACCCTCTTTTTGGTATGTTGTTATGGCATATGTTGTATTATCATATTCAAATACAACAATATAATTTCCTGCACTAACATTTGCAAAAGTATATTCCCCTTCGTCTGATAGTTTTTGTTTTTTCTCTTCTCCTGATACACTATCCCTTACCACGTTACCTGTATTAGAGTCTACTAGCATAACATTAATTCCAGTAAGTCTTTTTTCATTTTCATCTTCTCCACCATTTCCATTAGAATCTAGCCAAGCATGTCCAGATATATAATAAGTTCCTTCTACTATTTGTGATACTGTTGGGTCTTCTGTTTTTCCGCTTTTTACTATTTTATTCGTTATTTCATTTGCGTAAATTTCTTCTTCTAAATCCCTAAATGATACAGATACTTTATTAGTTATTTCTTTTTCATTTTCTTCTGCACCTAATTCTTTTACTGTTGCTTTTACATATGCTTTAATCTCTTCACCGGCTTCTAACATAGGTATCCTTATAAGTGCCTCGCCTGCATAAACGTTAGATTCAATTTCTGTTCCATCACTTAAAACATAACTTGCCCCTTCAAATTTTAGTGCGTCTGGAAGATAATCTGTTATTCTAACATCTTCTACTTCTCCAGAACCATCATTTTTTATAGTAATATCGTATGTTACTTCATCCCCTTCTAGTAACGTATTTCGTGCATTACTCTCTTGTTTTATTGAAACATGTGGTTTATTTATTTGAAATGCTACTTCATTACTTTCAATTGAAAACGCAGTATTTGATACTTCTTTTACTCCAGATATTTTCATTTTGTTTGCAATTTCTTTGTTATAGTTATTTTCATCAAGTTTATCTACTTTAACTTTTATAAAAACGTCCTCAATATCCCCTTCTTCTAAGTAACTATTTTTAAATGTTACAGTTCTTGTATTTTCATCATATGTTCCTCCCTTTGAGCTTTGTATAAACACTATTCCAACTGGTAGTGTATCTTCTATAACTATATTGTATATTGGTTCAGATGCTACGTTTTCATATTCTAATTCATATGTAAATTCTTCGTCTTCTACTTTTGGATACGTTTCTGGAATAGGAGATATTGTTAAATTAGTATTTATAGTTCCCCTTATTACTGTTGTTTTTATTTCGCTCGCTTGAAATTTTGCATCTACTCCGCTAACTACTGAATATGCTCCTGCTGTTATTTCTGCACTTTCGCCACCATTTGCTATGTTCTTAACTTTTACAAGGTAGTACATTTCTACGGTTTCTCCAACACCAATTTCCTCAAAGTTTTCTGAATGTTCCTTTGCATTTTCATCTAATAAAAATTCTTCCGAATTTTCTTCATCGTAGTACGTATATATTGTTCCTTCTGGAATTGTGCCTGTTACTGTTACATTGTTTAATGCTTCTTTTCCTACGTTTTTTACCTTAACCGTATAACCTAGTAGTTTACCGGCTTGTATACTATTTTGTTCTCCTACATCTGTTTCAATACTAACTTCTAACTCTGGGCCTTGCCCTGTTGTAAGTCCTACTTTTGTTGCTACTTGTTTATCTTGTATTGTTCTTTCTTCTGTTACATTATCGAAATATACTGTGTAGTTTTCATATGCTTGTTGGTTAAATTTTAGGTTCTCTGGTATATTTACTTTATATCCTAGTGTTATTTTATCTCCCGTATTCATTTCATAGTCTTTTAAGTTTATTAAATATGTTTTTGTGTTTGCTGTTTTTTCTTTTGTCCAACCATTTCCGTGCATTTTCTAATTCTTTGGTACTTTCTGCATTTTCACTGTAATATATTTCTACGTTTTTTTCATCTATTCCTGTTGGGCTTAAAAAGCTTTCTAGACTTGCTGTTATGTTGGATTCTAAATTTTCTTTTGTGTCTACGTCTTTATTTCCTGTGCAAGGTAGTGTTCCTAATATTTGTATGTTTTTTGCACTTGCTTCGTAGTTGTTTATTATGTTCATTGTTACTGTTGCTTGTTTTGTTCCCTGCCCTACATCTAGTTTTCCTACGCTTTCTTTTCCACTTATAGACATTGCTGTTTCGCCTTTGTTGTTATATCCTGTTATTTCGTTTGTTGTTACCATTCCTACTGGGGCTACTGCTTTTACATATGTTTCTATGTAACCTTGTTGTTCTAGTATACTTTTTTCTGGATTTATGCTCGTTTCATATGATGTTGCTTTTTCGTTTGTTATGTATGTTTTTATTACGCTTTCTGTTGTTGGTGTTAGGTCTTTTAATTTTATGTTTGCTGTTATGTTTATGTTTGCTCCTTTTGATATGTTATCTAGGTTATATTTTGTGTTTTCTCCTTCTAAAGTTATTTCTATACTTATTGTTCCTCTGTCATTTACATAGCTTTTGTAGTCTTTTATTTTTAGTTCGTCATCGTATAATAGGTTTACATCTTTTAGTTCTATTTGTTCTACAAAGTTTGGTAGTTCTATTTCTATTCTAGGGTTTTTGTATAGGTCGCATGTTAGGTCGTTTGTTTTTAGTATTGTTTTTATTTGTACATTTTCATTTGCTACTATTGTTGATAGTTCTTGTCTATCTATGCTTGTTTCTATTTTTGTTGCTGGGTTTATTAGGTTTATTGTTTTTGTTGTTTCTTGTGGTTCTATTGTTAATTTTGTAGTACTTGCTCCTGTTTTTACTGTTTGTTGTAATCTATTTATTGCTTTTAATGAATTTTCATCGTAGCTTTCTTGTGCTTGTATTGCTTTTTGATGTTTTATTTTTAATGTTCCTTCATTTATTGGTTTGCTTGTTTTTATTGTTATTCCTGTTGTTTCGTTTTCATATGTGTATGTATAGAATCCATTTTCATCTTCTTTTGTTTCTTTGTTTATTTCACCTATTTCTTCTCCGTTTTGGTTTATTATTTTTATACTTCCTTCTTCTCCTAGTATTTTTGCAAAGTTTTGTTTTGATATGCTTGTTGTTTTATATTGTATTATGTTTCCGAACTGAAAAGTTTTGTTCATTTTCTGTTTGGAATATATCTATTGGGTTTTCTATACTTATTTCATCTATGTAGTCTGTGTATATTATTTTTGTATTTGTTTCTAGTGTGTATATTGTTTGAGACCCTGTTTGTAAATACATACTTCCTTTGCTTAATTCTTCACTTGAGTTTATGCTTGTTTCTATTATTTTTCCTTTTGTTTCGTTTATGTTTATATCATAACTTTGAGCTTCTACACTAGGTTCATTTATATTTGTATATGGTATTATGCATACTCCTGTTGTTTGTCTATTTTCTAATTTTTCTGGTTCTTTGTTTTTATTATTTTCACTATTTGTTTCTTCACTTATATTATTTGTGTTTATTTGATTTTGCATTGTTTCACTTACGTTTGTAGTTACTTCTCCGTTTATCCAATTGTTATATTCTTGTTCTTCTTGGCTTATTGTATTTTCTATTGTATTTGTTGTATTGGTTGTTACTGTATTTTGTGTTGTATTATTTAAGTTTTGTGTGCTTTGTTTGTTATTATTTTCTTGTTGTTGTTCATTTACTTTTTCTTCTTCTGTTCCATTTACGTATTTATATGTTATTTTATATTCGTCTTTTCCTTGTTTGTTCCATTCTACACAGTTATCTTCTCCGTACTTCGTTTTTTTGTATTATTGTTATAATTCCTTTTTCTTTATCTAATGTCCAACTGCTTTTTTCAAATACGTCTTCTTGTTTATTATTTGTTGCTAGTGTATTTCCAACTATTTTTACATCTTTTAATACTTTTCCTTTTATTATTGGCACTTGTATTTTTACTAATGTTAGTTTTATTGGGGCTACATTGTTTTCTAGTCCTGTTTGTACCTTTGTTTGAAGTATTATTCCTTCTTCTTCTTCGTTTTTATATGGTATACAACTTTCGGTTTCTTGGAATATTTCTACTTTTGCTTCTGCTGTCCATTTATTTTTTATTTGTATTGTTTTATCTAATTCTTTTTCTTTTCCTTGGTTATTTACATATGTTCCTATTAGTTGTATTTCATTTATCTTTTCAATATTTGATATATCATATTTATCATCTTTTATACTATCTACTTTTACTTTAAATGTTGAATTCGTTCCTGTGTTTAATTGTTTTAGTATAATTTGATTATTATCTTTATCTATTGTTTCTACTAGTTCTGGAGGTGTTTGATTGTCTTGTAATTTGATATTTGCTTTTGTATTATTTTCACCTTTTATTTGTATTTTTGCATTTTTTATGTATCCTTTTTTTACATTCGTATAAAGGCATAATTCTAAATCGGAATTGTTTAATTCCTTTTCTATTTCGTGCGTTTTTTGATTATTGTTCATATAAAATGCATCAAATTCTATGTTTCCACTATTCGTTTGAACATCTTGTGTTTCTAAATTACCTTCTGCAATCGCATATGTTTTTGATGTTAATCCAATACTAAAAAAGTTTGTAAATACAATTGTAGATGCAATAGCTAGCGATAACGCTTTACTTATTTTCTTTTGTTTCATCTTTTCACCTCATTTTTTATAATAGTAGACCGTTATTTTTTATGTCTATATTTAATATATTAAAGTTTTTTTTAATTTTTTCAATAGTAAATTTTTACTGTTTATTTTTCTAATAATTACGATTATTTAGGGAAATAGTGCATTTGAAAGTTATTTTTCATTTATTAAAATTATGTTATATTTATATTACAAAAAATCCAAAAATTCGATTGTTTTCTTAGAAATAATAGTGTTTTCGTTGTTACAATGTAGTATTTTTATGGAATATTTTTTAAGTTTTTCTCAAGTGTAACATTTTATATATTATTGCATATAATGTATAAAGAATTTTTAGGGATTGTATATTTTTTATAATGTAAAACTCTACTACTCTTTTTAGAGGAGGTTTTTTTATGGATTCCGATTTTATGAATAATTTAAGTAATATGATGAATAATGGGAAAATTCCTGATAATTTGAAGAATTTTATGAATAATCTTCGGGAATAGTAATTCTCGGGAATAATAATAATAATAATAATAATAATAATAATACGGATAATGCTCAAACAAACAATACCAATAATATAAATCCTGAAATGTTAAACAATATTATGAATATGTTTAATAATAGTTCTTCTAATAACACTAATAACACAGAAAATAGTAATTCTAATAACAATGCTTTTCCTAATATAGATATAAATATGTTGTTAAAGTGTAAGGCTATAATGGATAAGATGCAAGAGAGTAAAAATGACCCTCGTTCTAATTTGTTGCTTTCTTTAAAACCGTATTTAAAAGAAAGTAGGAGAAATAAGGTTGAACAATATGTTCGGTCTTCTTAATATGACAAAAATAATAGATAGCTTTAATAAAACTGGTGGTGAAAATTCTAAATGATGTTTCATTATCCCTTTTATAACTCACCTTTCTTTAATAGGTTTTCAAGGTATAATTATGGATACCGTTATCCACCAAATGAAAAAAAATATAATAATAATTCCACATATGATAATCAAAATGTGGAAAACAATAAAAATTTTACATATAAGGATAACCAAAAATATAATGCTAATTTTAATAAAGAAAATAGTTCTTCAAAAAATACCACTAACAATTCGGATTCTAATGATACTCCTTTATTTCAATTATTTGGCATTAATTTATATTTTGATGATGTTTTAATAATTTGTTTAATTTTGTTCCTGCTAGAAGAAGGCGTAGATGACGAGTGGCTATTTACTGCTTTGGTAATGTTGTTTTTTAGTTAATTATGGTTTTAAAGCTGTTATTGGTACTATATAAATGCCTGTTTCTTTATCTTTTACTACTGCTGGACATTTTCCCACTATAATACACATAAATACAGGCTTTTTAATCATATTATCATAAAAATTTAATAAATTTTTCAATAAATAGTCAACTCCAATAGTCACTTTTTAACATTTTCATTATGCACTTTTTAATAGTTTCATTAGGCACTTTTTAATTTTTTATTCTAACACAATTTCATCTCCGTTAATATATGCATACGACTTTGCATTGTTTTTATTTTGTTTTTGTAGTTCTTTTACAATATTTGCTATTCTTATTTGTGGTGCTTCTATTCTGTTAGTTGCAATAATTGCTTTTTTATTTCCTTTTGCTCCTGCATGAACAACTCCTCTTATTACACCTACAACAACAATATTTTCTCCTGCAATAACTTCTGCACCTCCATTTACATCTCCTATTATTACTAAACTGCCTTCATACTCTAGTTTCATACCTGAACGTAGTGAACCTCTATGGAACATTGTTTCCGATGTTTTAATATCTTCTGAAAATGCTTTTCTTATACCATATAATCCTAAAACCTTTGGTGAATCAAAGTTTACTTCTACTTCTATATCTTTTTGAATAATCTCTTTAATTTTATCCATTTCTTCATTTTTAAGCGATTTGCCTGTAACAAAAATAGGTGTTTTTTCATCTTGATATAGTTTTTTTAATTCTGGAATTTTTTCTTTTAAACATTCTTCTATTTCTTCTATTGTATTTTGAGCATTTATCTTAAGTGTTATTTCTTCTTTTCCTAAAACAATATTTACACAATTAACCATTTAACCAAAAACTCCTTTTATTAAATTATTATTTTTTCTATATATTTCTAATTTTGTAACTGCGTATATGGTATTGCAGATACGTCTTCATTTACTTGATTTGTATTCATTCCAAAATATTGTGCCATAACATCTCTTGCCGCTTCTGCTGTATAACCTCCAGCACCACCATTTTCAACTAAAATAACTACTGCAATTTCTGGTTCATCAAATGGAGCAAAACCTATAAACCAAGCGTGCGTTTTTTGAGACTCTGTACCAACTTCTCCAACCTGAGCAGAACCTGTTTTACCTCCAACTTCAATATTAAAATTCTTGAAATATTGATATGCTGTACCACCTGTTTCACTTGTAACGGACCTCATTCCCTCTAAAACAACTTTTAAATTTTCGTTGTTTAGTACAATTCCATCATCCTCTTCTTCACCGAATGCCTAACTTTTGATTAAAGTATGCTTCGTATTCTTCTCTTGGAACTTCTGTACCATCAACTTTTTTTATTGCCTTTATTAAAGTAGGTTTAATGGTTTGACCTCCATTTGCAAGCATGCTTGTATATCTTGCCATTTGAATAGGTGTATACTGATTATTTAATTGACCTATTGCTGCTTGTATTGTATCTCCTGGATTCCAAGTTTGACCGTTCTTTTCTTTCATTTAGCTTTCCTGTTGCTTCTCCTAAAAGTTCTATACCTGTTTTTTTGCCTAAGCCAAAATGCTTTGTATATCTTGCTAAATTATCTATTCCTACACGTCTACCTGTTTCATAGAAAAAGTAATTACACGAGTGTTCTATTGCGTGTGTTACATTTAACCAACCGTGACCACCACTTTTCCAACATTTTGGCTGATAGTCTCGGTAATATGTATATCTTCCCACATCGTTTATTTTAGTATTTTTATCTATTGCTCCTGTTTCTAACCCAGTAACTGCTGTAACCATTTTATATATAGAACCCGGTGGATATATTTCTGATATTGCTCTATTTTTCATATTGCTGTCTTTATACATATTCCACGTATCATTATCTATTCCAAATGTAAACTTCGATGGGTCATAGTCTGGATAACTTGCCATTGCAAGTACTTCTCCTGTTTTCACATTCATAACAACCATTGCTCCACCAGTAGCATCATAGGCTGTTCCAAAACCGACCTCCGCCTAATTTTTTCAATATTATTTCTTAATGCTTGTTCTGTTACTGCTTGCAAATTTGCATCTATTGTTAATATAACATCTGCACCTTGCTCTGCACCTGTTTGTACATATTCATCTGTAATTGTTCCATCAACTGCCATATCTATTTGTTTTATTCCGTCTGTTCCTTTTAAATATTTTTCTGCTATTCTTTCAATACCTGACTTTCCGTAGTAATCATTTAATGTATAATTATTTCCTTTCTCTTTTTCATCGTCATATTCATCTTTTGAAATTTTAGATGTATACCCTAATATGTGAGATGCTAATGTTCCTTTTTCATATGACCTTATAGGTATTTCTACTATATTTATTCCCGGAAACGAATCATTTTGCTCATTAAATATATGTACACTTTCTGTTGAAATATTTTGTGCTATTGTAACTGACTTTGTAGAACTATACCCTTCTCCGTGCTATTTGATACCTAATAGCAATAATTTTTCTTGTTTGCTCTATATCGTCATTTTCTATTTCATATTTTTCTTTAAATTTATAGAAAGCTTCTTCTGCTGTTAAATTTTCATCTAGTTTATTTTGCAATTTCCATTTTTTTTCTTTTTCTACATCTCCACCATACATAAATTGGAAAGGATTTATTGATATTGGAAAATTATCTATATATTTACTGTTGTTTTGCTCTAATACATTAGCTACTTTTAGTAAGGTTTCGTTTAAGGTATTATTGTCTATTTTACTTTTATATATTTCCAAATTATGACTAGTTGATGTTCCTACAATTACTGTTCCACTATTATCTGTAATGTTTCCTCTGGCTGCTTTTAAGGTACTTTCTCTTGTTAACCTTAAATTAGAAGTTTCTACATATTCTTGACCGTGAACTATTTGAAGGTTAAAAAGCTGAATTATAAGTATTATTCCTACTAAATAAACAATTGCAGTAATTATATTATATCTTAACTTTATATTTACTTTTGTATTCTTATTTTTCAACTTTTCCTCCCTCCTATCTATATTAAAAATATCTTGTTAATATTTGGTTTCCTCTAAATGCATCTTCTATGTAATAACCTGCTTTTTGTAAAATTGGGTATAATATAATTGTAATAATAACATTGTATATAACTTCTATTAGTAAAATTTTAATAAAAGCCATTAATTCAAAGTTTGTAGCTATTATAAGATGATTTAATATATACACTCCTAATTCATATGTAACAGTAACACCAATAGTCATTAAAATAAGAGTAATTCTACTGTCTTTTGAAAAGTTTTTATCTAAAATTCCAGCCATACCTCCAATTATTCCTAGCATTATGCCTGATATTCCTATTTTCTTTCCAATAAAAAAGTCTAAACAAATTCCTAAAAATATTCCCATTGGAATTCCTAATCTTTTTCCTGCAAATAATCCTAAAAACAGAACTAATATAACAAATAGATTCGGTGATACTCCAGCTATGGTAAACCAATTGAAGAAATTTACTTGTAACAAATAAAACAGTAGAAATACTATTACTGATATTATAACTATCATTACATTCTTCATTTTTTCCATTCCTTTCAAAAATACAGCTATTGCTTTTACAAAATAACTAATACTGTTTCTACCTTACTAAAATCAACTGCTGGTGTGATAATTGCTGCTCTATCTACAATGTTTTTTGTATTATCTACCGACTTTATAGTTCCTATTTTTATTCCTTTTGGATATATTCCACCCATACCAGAAGTTTCAATAACATCTCCTACTACTAAATTCGCAGTTGTTGGAATTGATGTTGCCTTTAGTAGCCCTTGTTCTTCTAGTGTTCCTTTACAAATTAAGTTGTCTCTTGTTGTTGTAATTGTTGAACTAACTGTACTTGCTGTATCAATTATTGTTTGAACTTTTGCTGTTGTATCTGTAACAGAAATAATATGACCAACTAATCCTTTTTCCGATATTACTGTCATATTAATTTCTATTCCGTCGTTTTTTCCAACATTTATAACAAATACATTACTATAATTACTAATATCTTTACTTATTATGTAAGCTGCTTTTGTTTGATAATTACCATATTGTTCAGATAAGTCTAAATATTCTTTTAAAGTAGAGTTTTCGGATTTTACAATTTCAAACTCTCTTAAAGTTGTTTCTAATTCACTATTTCGCTTTTTTAATTGTTCATTTTCAGCTTGCAATTCACTTATATCGGCAAAAAATGTACTATTTCCTGTTATTTTATTTTTTAAATATGTTATTCCATTTTGTATTGGCATTACAACAGATGAAATAATATTTTCTATATATGATAAATTCTCAACTTTCATATTTGATATAAAGACTAATATTATTAATATAACAATTGTTATTATTATCCCTACAACGCTTGTCTTCTTTTTATACATCTTCTGCCTCCTTTACTATCTACGTTTTCTAGAATTTATTAGCACGACTTTTAATCTATCTAGGTCTTCTAAAGTTTTTCCTGTTCCTTTTACAACACAATCTAATGGTTCTTCTGCAACATATACTGGCATTCCTGTTTTTTGACTTAATAACTTATCTAAGTTTTGAATAAGTGCTCCTCCTCCTGCTAGTACAATTCCTTTTTCCATTATATCTGATGCAAGTTCTGGTGGTGTTTTTTCTAGTGTTAATTTTACAATTTCTATAATTTCATTAATTGATTCTGACATAGCTTCTTGCACTTGTTCTGAATTTATAACAATAGTCTTTGGTAAACCTGTTGTTAAATCTCTTCCTCTTATTTCTTTTTCCATTTGGCTCATAAGTGGTAATGCACAGCCTATCTCTTTCTTTATTTCTTCTGCTGTTGTTTCTCCAATGCTTAGGTTCATTTCTTTTTTTACATAGTTAACAATATCATCGTCAAGTTCATCTCCTGCAACTCTTAGCGAATGGCTTACAACAATTCCTCCTAATGAAACTACTGCAACTTCTGTTGTTCCTCCACCTATATCAACAACTATATTTCCACTTGGCTCTGCTACATCTAGGTTTGCTCCTATTGCTGCTGCCATTGGTTCTTCTATTAAATATACTTCTTTTGCTCCCGCTTGCACTACCGATTCTTCTACCGCTCTTTCTTCAACCTCTGTTATTCCTGAAGGTACTCCTACTACAACTCTTGGCTTACCTACATTATATTTTTTACATACTTTTGTTATGATGTTTTTTAACATTAGTTGAGTTGCTGTAAAATCTGCAATTACTCCGTCTTTTAATGGTCTTATTGCTTTTATTCTATCTGGTGTTCTTCCTAACATTTCTTTTGCTTCCATTCCAGTTGCCACTATTGCTCCTGTTCTTCTGTCAATAGCTACTACAGATGGCTCTTTTAATACGATACCTCTACCTTTTAAAGTTACTAATATATTGGCTGTTCCTAAATCTATACCAATATCTTTACTTCCTATTCCAAAAAGTTTCATTTTTCCTTATCCTTTCCTTTTTTATATACTATTTCTTGCCTTGAAAATACACTTATAGCAGTATTATCACCTATTATTACGTGGTCTAAAAATCTAATTCCCATAATGTCTGCACATTCACTTATTCTATCTGTCATTCTGTCGTCTGCATTGCTTGGTGTTGGATTTCCGACTTGGGTGATTGTGAACTAATATTATTGCATCTGCTCCCATTCTTATTGGCTCGTCTAAAATGTGTTTGGGTTCTAGTGCTGTAAAATTAGTTCCTCCTATTGCTAGGTCTACAATTTTTAATAGTATATTTTTTGAATTTAATATTAATAATTTAGCGAATTCTCTTTTTTCGTATTTTAGTTCTTCTATAAATAAGTTTGCCACATCTTTTGTACCTTTAATCACTTTTTTTAATGAATCAACTGGTTTTGACATTCTTTTTGCTAATTCACAAGTTGCCATTATTTGTATTGCTTTTACTTTCCCTATTCCTTTAATTTTTGTTAGTTGTTGTATTGTTAGGTTTTGTAAAAATCTTAAATCTTTATTTTTTTCATCTGTTTCGTTTAACTTTAGTATTTTTTGTGCTAAGCTAACTGCTGTATCTTCTTTTGTTCCGCATTTTATTATAATTGCCAAAAGTTCTGAATTAGATAGAACTTTTGCTCCATATAATTCCATTTTTTCGTATGGTCTTTCTGATTCTGGGAGTTCTTTCATTTTTATTTGCATATAATCTTCCTTTCTTTTAACCCCCATATTTTACTAAACTTTTCTGTAAATAAATATTGCTATTGCCATTCCTACTATACTTGCTATGTTTATTTTTAGTTGTAATGCAAATGTTAATTTTACAATATTTAAATCTAATATAACTGGATTTGTAAAGCCAAATTCGTTTCCATATGATAGCCACCATAAAAAGTCCACTTTGGATGCTAGTTCTCCTAATAGCCCGCCTATTACTAATCCTGATAATATAAATACAATTAAAATCCATATATTTTTATCTCTTGTAGCCATTTTTCCTCCTTATTATTCTTACGTGTATTAGTTTAATTTTTTCTAATTTTCTTAGCCTTATAGTATTATATATGCATATAGTTTTTTTTTCAAGTAATATTCTGGTAATTTTTTTATTTTTTTAGCTATTTTTTCTTTTAATTTTAATTATTTTATGTTATTATTTTAGTACACTTTAATGTGTTTTTTAATATAATATAATGTTGATGTTGTTTTTACTTATATTTCTTACCAAAATTTGTGCATTTAATTTTTTTTGTAGTAGTAGTATAATAGAATTATAAGTAACTTTGGAGGTAATTGGTATATATGAAAATGGAAAAACTAAATGATGATAAAATAAGAATTACTTTAAATTTAGACGATTTAAAAGAAAATGATATTGATTTTCATTCTTTTATGTCTAACTCTATTGAGTCTCAGCAGTTGTTTTTAAATATGCTTGATAAGGCTGAAAAAGAACTCGGCTTTATAACTGAGGATTATCGTATTATGATTGAAGCTTTAGCTATGTCTAACGGTAACTTTATTCTTACTGTTACGAGGTTTGAACCTGAAAAGTCAAAAACGCTTAAGGGTAAAAAAGTAAGCTTTAAAAGAAAAAGTTCTTATATAGATACTACTAAAGCTGTTTATGCTTTTAACTCTTTTGATGAGTTTTGCGATTTTTGTAATTTTTTAAGTAATCATATTTTACAATACATAAACGAGTTTACTGATAGTATATCTTTATACGAATATAACAAAAAATATTACTTAGTTTTAACTAATTTAAAAGTAAATAATAATATATTAAAATCTTTTTGTGCTTGTATTGCTGAGTTTGCAACTTTTGTTAATAACCCTAGTTTGTTTGAAAGTAAATTACGAGAATACGGTCAGTTAATTGTTGGTGATTGTGCTATAGATGTGTTTATTAAACATTTTTGCTAATTTTAATTTTGTAAGACAGTGTAATATTAATTATGCTGTCTTTTGTTTTCCTATTTTGTAACAAAAAGGGCTTATGGTTTATTTTTCCATTAGCCCTTTTTTATAAATTTTTTGATAACTATTTTTAATACAAGTAGTTTTGTGGATTTTGCGCTACTCCATTTACTCTAATTTCAAAGTGTAAATGATTTCCATATGAACGACCTGTATTTCCTACCGCACCTATTACTTCCCCTTGCGATACCTTTTGACCTGGTTTTACATATAATGCACTACAGTGACCATATGCTGTTTCTACCCCGTTTCCGTGTGATATTACCATATAGTTTCCATATCCTCCGTTGTATCCTGTACTAGATGTAACTACTGTTCCTGATGCTGCTGCTTTTATTTTTGTTCCCTTTGCAGCTCCTATATCTACACCTTTATGATTTGACCCCCATCTACTTCCAAATCTTGATGTAACTGTACCTGATACTGGTTTTATAAGTCCTATACTTATTGGTACTTTTTTACTTGAGCTGTTTGTTCCTGATGCATATTTAACAGTTGATTTTACTTGCACTGGTTCGTATTTTTTTTCTTCATATAGTTTTGATATTACTTCCTCTTTTGTAACTATGTCTTTAGTTTCTACTTCATATTTTTCTAGTATGCTTAGGTCGTCTTTGTTGTTGCTATTTTTTTCTTTTAGTTCATTTATTGCTTGTTCTGCTTCTTCGTATGTTGCTACATATAGTTTTTCTTCACCTTCATCTAATATTGCATAATATTTATAATATGGTGTTCCTAAGTTTTTTACTGTTTCAAATATTTCTGTATCGTTTTCTGATACGTCTTTCTTTAGTAGACATAGTTTATATTCTGGTAAGTTATCTACTTGTACAAATGCAACGTTTTCTCCGTCTCCATTTTCAACATATTCATTTATTTGTTTTTGTAATTCACTTTTATTTCTTGTGTACCCTATAAATTCTCCGTTTAGCGAAACACTATATGTTGGTTTATATATGAATGCTATTGCTCCAACTATCATACATAATGCTATCGCTGTTAGGGAAATAAGCTTTATCCAACTCCTGATGTGTATGAATATCTTTTTTACTATATTCACTACGTAACACTTCCTTGTTTTTTGATTATGAACTTATTTTATATTAACTATTTTTTTTCTACAATCGTGGTATGAAGTTATTTTTTCTGTTTATTTCCCATTTTTATTTGTTATCTTTATATTACTCTTTTTTTCTTCTTATATCTTCGTTTTGTAATATAATTGTAATATTTTGTCGATGTTATAGGGGTTAGAAGGTTTTAAATTTTTTTATTGTTTTATTCAAATATTTCTGCAAATTCTTCTCCGTCGATTTTTTCTTTTTCTAATAAGATTCCTGCTACTTTGTGTAGCTTATCTATATTTGCTTTTAAAATTTCTTCTGCTGTATTATATGCTGTATCTATTATTCTTTTTGTTTCTTTATCTATAATTCCTGCTGTTTCTTCTGAGTATTCTTTACTTTGGGCAAAATCTCTTCCTAAAAATACTTCTTCTTGTGTTGAGCCTAACATTATTGAACCAACAACGTCACTCATTCCATATTTTGTAACCATACTTCTTGCAATTTTTGTTGCTCTTTCTATGTCGTTACTTGCACCTGTTGATATATCGTTTAAAATTAATTTTTCTGCTACTCTTCCTCCTAGTAGTGAAACAATATTTTCTTCCATTTCTGTTTTAGACATAAATGATTTATCTTCTGTTGGACGATACATAGTATATCCTCCAGCCATACCACGTGGTACAATTGATATTTGATGTACGGCATCTTGTGTTGGTAAAAATCTACTAACAACTGCGTGCCCTGCTTCGTGGTATGCAACAAGTTTATTTTCTTTTTCACTTCTTACTCTTGTTTTCTTTTCTGGGCCCATTGTTACTTTTACCATAGCATCTTCTATTTCTTTCATTCCTATTTCTTTTAGATTTCTTCTTGCTGCAAGTAATGCTGATTCATTAAGTACATTTTCTAGGTCTGCTCCTGCAAAGCCTGATGTATTTTTTGCAATTGTTTTTAGGTCTACATCTTCTGCTAATTTTTTCTTTTTAGCGTGTACTTCTAGTATTTGTTCTCTTGCTCTTACATCTGGTGCTGATACTACAATTTGACGGTCAAATCTTCCCGGTCTTAATAATGCTTTATCTAATACGTCTGGTCTGTTTGTTGCTGCAAGTACAATTACTCCTTCGTTTGTTCCAAAACCGTCCATTTCAACTAATAGTTGATTTAATGTTTGTTCTCTTTCATCGTGACCTCCTCCAAGGCCTGCTCCTCTTTGACGACCAACTGCATCTATTTCATCTATAAATATTATGCAAGGTGCTTTTTTCTTTGCTTCTTCAAATAGGTCTCTTACACGTGATGCACCAACACCAACAAACATTTCTACAAAGTCTGAACCACTTATTATAAAGAATGGTACGCCTGCTTCTCCTGCTACTGCTTTTGCAAGTAAAGTTTTTCCTGTTCCTGGTTGACCTACAAGTAATACTCCTTTTGGTATTCTTGCTCCCATATCTGTAAATTTTCTTGGGCTTTTTAAAAATTCTACTATTTCTTGTAGTTCTTCTTTTTCTTCATCTACACCTGCTACGTCTTCAAATGTTACTCTGTTTTTATCGTCTCCTCCCATTAGTCTTGCTTTAGATTTTCCAAATGTCATTGTTTTGTTTCCGCCTTGTTGGCCGTTCATTGCAAAAAACCAGAAAATTAAAAAGATTATTAATAATCCGAATGGTGTAAGTAAACCTAGTATTGTTATAAATATTGATTCGTTTTGTTCTGTAAGTGATACTTCACCATTTTTTAATGGTTCTTCTATATATGTCATAAAACTATGAATACTTGGAATATTTACTTCTTTTCTTAAGTTATCTCCTTTTAATGTTACATATGCTTTGGTATTATCTGATGTAATTTCGATTTCTTTTACTTCTGATGCTTCTATTTTTGTAATTAATTCTGAATAATTCATTTTTGTGTCTGAATTATCCATTATAGTTGTTAATAGAACTATAAATATTACCCCTATTATTAACCACATTCCTAAAGTTTTTAATCCGCTTTTCAATTTTTCTCCTCCTTTAAATATAAATTTTCCTGTTAGAAAAAACTTATATTTATCAACTTCCTTTATATTGCTTTGAAATATAACATATATTATTTGCATTTGCAATAGTTTTTTTATGTCTTTTTTGTGTCAATTTAAGTTATTTCAATGCTTTCTTACGGAAACTACTGTTTTTTGAAATATATTTTTTTATTTTTTACAAGAACTTTTAGTTTTTTGTTGGGAATTAGGTATTTGTTTCCAATGTTATTTTCGCATAGTTTTATTATATCTTGTATATGTATTTTTCCTGTTCCGCAATTTGCCCCTAAAAGTATATTAATAGTATATAGCACAAGTCTATTTTTTATAACTGTTTCTAAGTTATTAAATTTTTTTAAGTCTAATATTATTTCTTCCCCGTGTTTGCTGTATTAATATATTTTGATATTCTTGTTTTATTTTATTTTGAAAGAATTGGTTTTCTTGTTTTGCTATTCCGTGATAGTCTGTCTATTGTTTCTATTATGTTGGGATTGAATTCTTTTTTTATGTATGGAATTAATAAATTTCGAATTTTGTTTCTTGTATATATGTTTTCCATATTTGTTTTATCTATTCGTGGTTTTAAATTATATTTTTCACAGTATTGTTCTATTTCTTCACGTTTTACGTTTATTAGTGGTCGTATGTATTTATTATCTCTTATTGGTTCTATTCCTTTTAAACCTATTGTTCCAGCTCCCCTTATTATGTTCATTAATACTGTTTCTACATTATCATTTTTTGTATGTGCTGTTGCTATTTTATTTGATTTTGTTTTTTCTAGTATTTCATTAAAGAATTTATATCTTACATTCCTGCCTGCTTCTTCTGTTCCTATTTTTTGCTCCAACGCAATTTTTTGTACTTCTTCTTGTTTAACAAAACATTCTATATTTTTATTTTTGCAATATTCTTCCACATATTTTTGGTCTTCTAATGCTTCTTGCCTTATCATATGATTTATATGCGCTACATATATTTTAAAGTTTATTTTATTTTGCATTTTTAAAAGTATGTCTAATAACGCAATAGAGTCAGGTCCTCCTGACACTCCTATTACTATTGAATCTCCATTTTCAATTAATTTATTATCTTTTATCGTTCCTAATACATTTTTTTCAATTTCTTCTAACATATTATCCTTCTTTACATTTTATTAAAGCTTTAATTCTTCATATCCTTCTTCTATTATTTCTTTAAACTCTTCGCTTATTGTATTCCAATCTAGTAAATCTATTATATATTTTAGGTTTGATTCTTCAAATTCTTCTTTAATTTTTGCAATTTTAGATAAATTTATTTTTTCTTTATCTATTATAGCAATATCAACATCAGAATACTCTTTATTGGTATGCTTATACCTAGAACCAAATATTCGTATTTCCGCATCTGGTACATATTTTTTTAATATTTGTCTTATTATTTCTAATTGTTCTTTTTCAATTTCTATCATCTATGCTTTCCAACCTTTCTTGCAAGTGTCTAGCATATTTAGGAAAATTTACTGCTTTTTCAAAAACTTCATCTGCTTTCATTCCATCATAATCGTGCGAGGTCATATTTCTTGCTTCGTGAAATGCAAACCATTCTTCAATATCTTCTATTAGCTTATTCTGTGCTGCTATTCTAAATAATTGTTTTCTTGAAACTCCATCTACTGCTGAGTTACCAATATTTTGTTCTAACCATTTTTTCATTAATTTCCAAGATATTTCATAGCATACTTCAAAATTCTGTATTACTCCAGACTTTATTATTTCTATTTCTTCTTGTTCTTCAAACATTGTTTTTCTTTTATTATATACTTCTATTCCATTTTCTAGTGCGCTTATTGCTTTTCCTAAATTTGTATAATTTAACCCCATTTTTCCTCTTTTCTAAATTAGTTTTACTAATTATTCGTGATACTTATCTATATTTATAAATTTAGTGTAATTACCTAGCCATAATAACTCTACTGTTCCTGTTGAACCTGCTCTGTGTTTTGCTATTATTACTTCTGCTATGTTTTTCTTTTCACTTTCTTCATTGTAATAATCATCTCTATATAAAAACATTACTATATCTGCATCTTGCTCTATTGCTCCCGATTCACGTAAATCTGATAACATTGGTCTATGGTCAGGACGTTGTTCTGGTGCTCTTGATAGTTGCGATAATGCAATTACTGGAACGTTTATTTCTTTTGCTAATATTTTTAACGACCTGCTTATTTCAGATATTTCTTGCTCACGGCTTCCACCTCTTTTATTGTTACTTGCTTGTACTAACTGTAAGTAATCTATTACTACTAATCCAATATTCTTTTCTAGCTTTAGTTTTCTACACTTTGCTCTTATTTCCATTACAGAAATTCCTGGTGTATCATCTATGTATATGCCCGATTCTGAAAGTGGTCCTAATGCTCCTGCTAATTTCATCCAGTCTTCATCATCTATTTTACCTGTTCTTATTTTATTGCTATCTACCATTGCTTCACTACATAAAATTCTGTTTACCATTTGCTCTTTAGACATTTCTAAGCTAAATATAGCTACTGGTATTTTGGATTTTACCGCTGCATTTGTTGCAATGTTTAATGCAAATGCTGACTTTCCCATAGCTGGTCTTGCTGCAATTAAAATTAAGTCAGACTCGTGAAGACCCGCTGTTTTATAGTCTAAATCTATGAAGCCTGTTGGCACTCCTGTTATATGTTGCTTTTGGTTATATAGTTTTTCTAAACCAGCAAATGTATCTACAAGAATATCTTTAATTGATGTATATCCTTTTTTACTCTTTTTTTGCATTATGCTAAATATTTTCTTTTCTGCTTCATCCATTATTAACTCTACTTCTTCGGTTGGGTCATATCCTAATGCAATTATTTCATTTGCAGTTTGTATTAAATTTCTTAACATAGATTTTTCTTCAACTATTTTTATATATTTTTCAATATTAGCACTTGTTGGAGCCATATCTGGTAGGCTTGCTAAATATTCTATTCCACCTATAACATCAAATTTTCCAAGAGAAACTAATTCTGCTTTTAGTGTGATTATATCTACTGGCTCTGCTCTATTATATAGGTTTAGAATTGCACCATAAATTGCTTTGTTGTCTTCTCTATAAAAATCGTCTTCTTTCAATACTTCAATTGCAGATATAACAGCATCTTTATCTGTTAACATACTACCTAGTACTGCTTGTTCTGCTTCTATATCACTTGGTGGTACTTTTCCTAATTCCATTTTATTTCATTCCTTCCTAAATAATCACTATTTTATTTAAGCTATTAGTCTATTAATTACTCTCCTAAAACTTGCACTTTTAGTTTGCCTATTACTCCATCATATAATTTTATTTCTATTTGAAATGTTCCTAATACTTTTATTGCTTCTTGCAATATAATTTTCTTTTTATCTACTTTAATTTTATATTGTTTTTCTAAATTTTCTGCTATTTCTTTTGCTGTAATAGAACCAAAAACTTTACCATTTTCTCCACTTTTTACTTGTAACTTTAAGGTAATTTCTTCTATTTCCTTAGCAGTTTTTTTTGCTGATTTCCTTTCTAATTCTTTCCTATGTTCCTCTGATGTTTGTTTAGATTTTAAATTTGTTAAATTGCCTTTATCTGCTGGCACTGCTAAATTTTTTGGAAATAAGTAATTTCTAGCATATCCGTCATTTGCGTTTATTATTTGGTCCTTTTTTCCTACTCCTTTTATATCTTCTTTTAAAATAACTTTCATTTTTATGACCTCCTTGTTAATTTTAATAAACATAATAAACATCACAAGCATTTAATCTTTTTAAATATTCGCTTTTGGTTAATCCTATTGCATCTTTTAATGTATTTATTATATAGTCATTTTCTTGCCCTTCATTTATAAATATTACAACACCTTTATCTGTTTTTTTGTTTTGTAAAATTTCTTTAATGTTATCGCTTGATATTTCCAAATCTTTGGCTATATATGATTCATTTATTTTTGCAAATAATAATATATCATCTAAAAATCTATTATTATTTGAATTAAAGAAAAATACTGTTGGAATGTTTAATTCATTTTCTAGTTTGTTTACTATTTCTTTTTTATCGCTATATAAAACTTCTGGCTCCATTTTGAATATAAATGGAGTTATTAACATTGTAATTAATATTAATAATATTGTTATATTGCTTATTTTTTCGTTAAAAATAGTTTTCAACAATTTATATAAATAATATATTACTATTATGAACATTAAACCACAAATGGGCATAATATAACGTAATTCTATCCACGGTGATGCTATTGCTACTACTATAAAATAAAAGAGTGTTGGTATTAATATTATTTTGGCAATTTCGCTACAATCGCTTTTTTCTATTTTTTTCTTTGATATTTTCAAATATATATACATTACAATTATTAATGCTAATATAATAAACAGCATTTTATTAAATCCATATTCGTGTATTTTATAAATATATAAACCTATGTTATTTACAAAAATGGATATGTTAGTTAGGTTATCTATTGCGCCTTGCCCTCTGTACCCAAAAAACATATGCTTTATTGAATACGGCCATATTATTAATGATATTATTCCACTTATTACCATTGTTATAGTGTAGTTTATTGCTTTTTTGTATTCCTTTTGTTTTATGTATTTTAATATAAATATTATATATAGCATTCCTAGGAAGAATAAATAATAATAATGTGTTAATACACCGAACTAGAGTTGATATTCCTATTAATACTAATATTTTTGTATTTTTTTCTTTACTTTCTAATAATTTTATATGTAAAAGAACTGCTATTAATATATTCAAAGTTGCAAGTGCATACATTCTAATATATAAAGCTGTTGTTATTGATGCTAAGGTTATACTAGACATAAATGCAATAATCATTGATTTTTCTTTTTGGTTTTTTTCATTTTTTAATAGTTTTTGTAGTATTTGATACATTACTAATGTAATTAGAATATATATAATTATATTAATAATTATTCCTGGCCATTTAGAAAAGTGGTTTATGCTAAATCCCATTGCAAATCTTAATATTAAATAATATAAGGGTGGATGAACATCATTTTTTTGATTTTCATATACCACACCATAATTTCCTTTTTCGTCATCATTAACTGCTAAATAGTCTTCGTAATATTCTTTTGTGTGCCAGTTGTTATAGAAGTCTTCGTTTGCTTGTATTTCTGTTTTATCATAACTTGCAAGGCCTAGCGAATAGGCTTCGTCCATATGTATATATGACTTGTTTATTCCTCCTATTATAATAAATCCTACTTCTACTATTATTAATATTGCAATAATTAGTATTTCTTTCTTCTTGTTCATAGCTTAAAACCTCCAAGTAAATATATTTTCCTGCAAGTTTTTTATTAATTAGCAAGTTCACTAAAATATTCATCAATTTTCTTTATTAGTTCTTGTTTTACTTCTTCTTTATTTTTTCCTTCTACTTGTGCTCCTGCAAGTGTTATATGTCCTCCTCCTCCGAAGTTTTTCTAGTATTACTTGCACGTTTATATCTCCTATTGAACGACCACTTATGCATACTCTATCTCCTATGTCTCCAATAACAAATGATGCTGTTATATCACTTATTGTTAGTAGTTCATCTGCTGCTTTAGCACAAATTACTCCTGCATTTTTATCTTCTTTGTTATATATTGATATTCCTATTCCGTTACGTATAATTTCTGCTTGTCTTACTATTTCAGATATTATATTATAACTTTCTAAATCACTTTGAAACCATTTTTTTACTTTTATGATGTCTACTCCACATTTTCTTAGGTATGCTGCTGCTTCAAATGTTCTTACTCCTGTTTTAAATGTAAAGTTTTTTGTGTCCATCATTATTCCTGCATATAGACCTTCTGTTTCTATTGTTTTTAGTTTTACTGGATTTTCTACATATTGTAATAGTTCTGTTACTAATTCTGCTGCTGATGATGCATATACTTCGTGGAAAGTAAGTGTTGCATCTTCTATATAGTCTGTACTACGTCTGTGATGGTCTATTACTACAATTTTATTTGTTTTTTCTAGTAACTGTGGTTCTTCTACATAACCTTTTTTATGTGTGTCTACTACAATTAATAATGTTTCTCCGTGTTATTTTTGATATTGCTTCTTGTTTTGATAGGAATATGTTTTCGTCTTCTTCTCTGGTTACTGATTCCATAAATTGGTCTAGACTTAAGCCTGTAGTTTCGTTTACTATTTTTGCCTCTTTGCCTAAGCTTTTTGCTAATCTATATATTCCTAAACTAGACCCCATAGAGTCTATGTCACCGTTTGTGTGACCCATAATTAGAACATCTCGTGCTTCTATTATTAATTCTTCTAAGGCGTGCGCTACTATTCTTGCTTTTACTTTTGTTCTTTTTTCTAGTTCTTGCGTTCTTCCTCCAAAGAATAAATATTTTTCATTTTCTCGTATAACTGCTTGGTCTCCTCCACGACCTAATGCAATATCTATTCCTGATAATGCTGATTTATATTTTTCGTATTCTGTTGTTCCTTCACTAGATATTGATATACTCAGAGTTATTTGTAGACCCGCTTCTAATTTTATTTCTTTTACTGTATCTAATATTTGAAATTTGTTTTCTTTTACTTTTTCTAAGTAACGTTGTTCAAATACATATACAAATGTGTCTCTTTCTGATTTTATTACTACACCTTTAGATTCCATCGCCCAGTCGTATATTGTTTTTTCTATTTTTGCCATTATTTCTGGTCTTTCTTCATTTGATATTCGTTGTAGCATTTCTTCATAGTTGTCTATCATTATAATTCCTATACACGTTTGTGATTCGCTGTACTTTTTTTGTAGTTTTACGGTTTCTGTGTTGTCTATAAAATATAGTAGTACCATATATTCTGTTTGCTTCATTTTTGAGTTTTGCTTTGATTTAACGTATTCTCCTATTATTTTATAGTTTTTGTTTTCTATTATTTGCTCCTTTTGTACTGAACGGTCTTTTATTCTGTTTTTGTCTTTATCGTTTATTTTATCTTCTATATCTATTTTTATTTCTTGCATTAAATCATTTAGTGTATCTTCCATATCTATATTTTCAAATTCACTAACGAATTTTGAGCTCTTCCAAATAAGTTTTCCGTCTGTTTCCATTATTATTAATGGAAATGGCGAGTTTATTAAAGTATTTTTTGCTGCACTATCTACACTTATTGTTAGTTCTCGTATATGCTCTGAAATTTCTGCTTTTCTTTTGTTATTTGTTGAAACTGCATAAAAACAAATAAGCCCAAACAGTATAACTGCCGGCATTACAAATAGTATTTCATAGCAACATATTACTATTAGTAATATGGCTATTATTACTAAATATATTTTTGTTTTTGAATTTATAATTTCAAAAGCTCTCTTGCTACTATTTTGCATATATCCTCCTTTATTCTTCCGCTATATTGTATCGTTTTTATGCTTATCTGTCAAGTAGAGGATTTTTTTGGATATAATTATTTACTTTCTTATTTTGCCTTTATTCCAGATGTATTTAGTATTAATTCGTGTTTTAATAATATGTTTTGTATTTCTTTATTATTTTTTACTTCATAACAGTTTATAATTTTTATTTCATTATTTAATTTTACATTATTTACTAATTTTTCTATTGCTTCATTCATTTTATTTATGTATTCATCTGTTCCTTTTATGATTATATTTATATTTTTATTTTCTTTTATTTTTTCTTCTATTTTTACTTTTACTTCATTGTATTTACAAATAGGATAGCCTTTCCAATCTACTTCTAAAATTTTTGTTTTTGTTTCTTGTTTTATGTTCATCTTATTTATTATTTTTTCTATATTTTCTTTTGTATCTTCTTCTAACATTGTTACTATTAATTCATTTTCTTCTATCATTTTATTAATGTTTGGTAATATTGTCATAGTCCAGTGCCAATTATCTACATAGAAATTGCATATCTTTTTTATTTGTTTTTGATTATTCATCATTATAGTTACCACCTTTTCTCTTTTGTTTTGTACTGGTAAATTTTACCATTGTTACAATAATATGTCAATCATATTTCAAAAAAAATACAAAATATTTTTTCGACATTGATATATTTTTTCAAAAATGTGTATATTTTTTTTGTTTTGGTTAATACTTTTTTTAAAGATATTTTTTTACAATTTAGTATTTTTTAAACGGAGGTTGAAATATATGAATACTTTATTAAATATTATATGTAGTAAGAAAGTAAAATATTCCATTTTAATATTATTTTTACTATTTTTATATACATCAATCTGTGCATTTTCCTATGTTCAAGCTGTAAGCAATGATTTATCTAATAGTGTTTTCAGACTTCACGTTATTGCTAATAGCGATTCTAAGGAAGACCAAGATTTAAAATATGTTGTACGTGACCGTGTGCTTGAATATATGAATGGTCTTTGTACAAATGCTACTACAAAGAAAGAAGCTATTTCAATTGCACAAAGTCATTTAGATGAGTTCAAACAAATTGCTTTAGATACAATTTCTGAATATGGTTTTAATTATGATGTAGATGTTGAGATTGGTAACTTTTCTTTTCCGACAAAAACCTATGGCGACATTGCTTTGCCTAGTGGATATTATGATGCTTTAAGAATTAAAATTGGTAAGGCTGCTCGGTCAAAATTGGTGGTGTGTAATGTTTCCTCCTTTATGCTTTGTAGACGTAAGTTCTGGAATTGTGCCTGATGAGTCTAAAGAAGTTATGAGAAAGGATTTATCTGATGAAGAGTTTAGTTTAATTTCTAATGAAGATGATGATTCTATTAGTTTTAAGTTTAAATTGATTGAGTTTTTCCAGAATGCTAAAATTTTAACTGCTAAGAATTAATTATTGTATAAAAAGCGATATGTAGATGAAATACACCTAAATTATTAAGCAATTATGCATTATGTAAAGCTTTAATGATAAAAAATAATAACTTTGAAAAAAAGCTTTGCAATTGAAAACGTTGTATACAATAAACCAGTACAACGAGAACATAATATCCGCCTGCTAACCACACAGGCGGACAGTTTTATCTACCCAAATTATTCATCAAAGCTTACATAGTATCCCTGAAGTTGAACCCCCGGGGTACCAGTAGGTCCCTGCTCGCTATCATAACCAACAAATGCATATAATGTAACCTCGTCTGAAAACCATTTAGATATAGTCACAGTAGCCTCCCACCTAGAGCGTCATTATTAGCATATACGTCGTTTCCATTTTCACTTCCCCTGAAACTTAATATCTTCGGAGACACACCACCAGAAAACGCACGAAGTGTCAAACTAGCATAACAATTTTTGGGAATAGTACAACTAAGACCACTATATTTCAACTCTGTGCTTCCTCCACTAAAAACTTCACTTTTATTTATCTTATGAAACACTGGTATCTTTTTATTTAGTGTATCTAACGTAAATGATGCTTGCTTACCTCCGTCTATTGCTTGAAGTCTATTTTCTAATGCTTTTAAATTTTCTTTCATTGTATCAAATTCCTCTTTCGATACTTCTACTTTTCCTTGATTTTCTTCTGAACTACCTTGACCATCTTCTGTATTACTTCCACCTGTTGCTCCATTAGTTGTGTCTCCATTTATAATGTCTTCATAAGCTATTTCGTATGTTGTACCACTTGGAGTTAACATTAATTTTCCTTCTGTTTCCTTTACTTCACCATATTGACTTAATAATTCATTTATTTCATCATCATTTAATTCTCTAGATTTTTCTAATTTTTTATCTAATAATGCTAATCGTATTTCTTCTTTTAGTGATTCTTTCTCATATTCTTCTTTGGCTTGTTTCGCTTTTGAAAATATTCCTCTATCTCCTATAGTTAAATTATATGTTACTCCGAGCTAATATTAATAATACTATTATAGTAATTACCAGAGCAATTAATGTTATTCCGCTTTTCTTTTTTGTATTGCTTATTTTTTATTCTTAATATTTCCATATTCTCCCTCCATCTTCTTTTGTTTTTCAAATTTCTAATATTAAAAATTTTATATTCTGCTATATTTTATTGCAATACTCTTAATCTTTTACTTTAGTAATAAATTTACATATTATGTTTGCAAAAAAACCTAAAACAATCGATGTACTTATCTTTACACCAATTATTTTAGGTTCTATGAATTTATTTATACTTTTAATTTATTTACAATTTCTCTATTTCTTCCTTTGTTAATTTCGTTACCTTAACTATTGTTTCAATTTCTATTCCATTAGACTTCATTTCTTTTGCAATTTTTACAGTTGTTTCTTTTTCTCCTTGTTCATATGCATAGTCTTTTGCTGATTCTTGGTCCATTTCCCATAGCTGTAGCCTTAGGTTTAGAGCTCTTATTTCTTCGTCTGATAGTATTTTTTCTATTTCATCGTTTGCTTCTTCTATTATTTCGCTTTTCTTTTTTGCCATTTCTATCAGCCTCCTATCCTCTGAATCTATTAACGCTAACCAACATTCTAACTCATTTGCTAACTCTGGCTTGCTTTTTCTGAATTTTGGTAGTTCTATGAAGTGATATTTTACTTCGTTTATTACTTCGTAGTCTTTATGTTCTTTTGCTACTGTTACTGTTTCTGTATGGTATTCCGGTACATCTAATATGTTGTAGTTTAGTATGTTTATTAGTATTATGGGTTTTATTTTTTTGTATTTGTCTCCTCTTTTTAGTTGCTCTAATAGTAACATACTTCCATATAATGTTGTCCTTTCTTTTATATCGCGGTTATCTCTTAATTGTAATTCTATATTTACTATTTTTCCACCGTCTATTGTTGCTTTTATATCTAGTCTTCCTGTTTTTCCTTCTTTCATTATTGGTAGTACTCCTACTTCTTGTTGTACCTCTGCTTTCGTTATGTTTGTGTTTAATACTGCTTTTAAAAAGCTTATTAAATATTTTTCATTCTCTTTTTTGCCAAAAAACATTTT